>JAVWBH010000029.1:0-14589 GCA_036649595.1 Bacteroidales bacterium | reverse complement strand
AAAAAATAAAAGTTACCTTCAAATAACAAGGCATCGAGATCATTCGGATTCTTTTTCAATAACTGCTCATACAAAGGAAGAGCTTTCTCCGACTTTCCCAGCATCTGCCATCCGCTGGCTTCGAGACGCCACCACTGCATATTTTTGGACGGACTCTCTTTCATTCCAAGCTGGGCCAACCGGATTGCATTCTGCGGTTCGCGCAAAAAAAGGCGATACTTAATCATGCCGTACAATAACGTATCGGCATTTTCGGGCATCACACGGCGCATACGCTCTAATGACTCTTCAAACACATCGAAGTGTTTCATCCGGATGCACATCCGCGAAAAATCATTCAACAGCGAATCCATACGGAATCGGTTTCTCATAAATAACTCGTCGGCACGCCGCACACTCACATCATCGCCATCCAGCTCATTCGCCATCAGGGCCTTTGCCATATAAGGAGTATAGGTAACAGAGTCTTTCAACAACAATTCATAAAGTGTTCCGGCACTTTTCCATCGCTGTGCATTAAATGCCTCCTCTGCTTTTTGAAGAAGCTGACCATCCGTGGTCTGCCCAAAGCAAACCGAACCCGATAAGGCCATAACCACGCCCCAATATAAGATACCAATTTTACGGAAGAACATTTATCTAACTGTTTATGTTATAAAGAATGAAATGCTATGTGATTGAATCACCTAACAAAATTAAAAAAATCCCGACAGAAATACGCTTTCTCCTATTTTAACTCGGCATATTCGTGGGTATTTATTTAAATTTGCGCGGCCGAAAGGTTATTTGTTCTTATTAAACCGAACTTTTCAAACAAAAACCTCAATACGGATAGCGTTATGGAGATAAAATACAAAAGAATTCTGCTTAAACTAAGTGGAGAATCGCTGATGGGCGAAAAACAATACGGAATCGATGAAAAAAGATTGGCTGAGTATGCTTCTCAGATCAAAGAAATTGCCGACCTGGGTATTCAGATCGGAATAGTAATCGGAGGAGGTAACATTTTCCGCGGATTAAGCGGTGCTTCAAAAGGCTTCGACCGTGTTAAAGGTGACCAAATGGGTATGCTTGCCACTGTTATTAATGGGCTGGCTCTTGGTTCTGCCCTAAACGCAATCGGACAAAAAGCAAAAGTTCTGACAGCGATCAACATGTTTCCCGTTGGCGAGTATTACAGTAAATGGAAAGCCATCGAAGCAATGGAACAAGGAGAAGTTGCCGTATTGACCGGCGGTACGGGATGTCCGTATTTTACAACCGATACCGGTTCTGCATTAAGAGGCATTGAAATCGAAGCAGACGTTATGTTGAAAGGTACCCGTGTAGACGGAATCTACACTGCCGATCCGGAAAAAGATCCGACTGCGGTAAAATTCGACAAGATTACATACGATGAAATCTATATCAAAGGATTGAAAGTAATGGACCTGACGGCGACAGCCCTTTGCAAGGAAAACAACCTGCCAATCATCGTTTTCGACATGGATACGGTTGGGAACCTGAAAAAGGTATTAACAGGCGAAAACATCGGTACGCTTGTGTACTAAAATGATTATCTTTGTAAAAATCAATTATACAAACTATAAATAAATTATGGCGGAAGTAAAACAAATCATCAGCGCTGCCGAAAGCAAAATGGAAGGAGCGATCGCTCACCTGGATGAGGCTCTTGCTCACATTCGTGCCGGTAAAGCAAACCCACGCATTCTTGACGGTATTTTTGTTGAATATTACGGTAGTAGTGTGCCTTTAAGCAATGTGGCAAATATCTCAACTCCGGATGCAAAAACGATTGCCATCACTCCATGGGAAAAGTCGATGTTCCGCGAAATAGAGAAAGCTATCATTAACTCCGAACTGGGTATCATGCCGGAAAACAACGGTGAAATTATCCGTTTGGGTATGCCTCCTTTGACAGAAGACCGTCGTAAAACGTTGGTTAAGCAATCAAAAGGAGAAGCTGAAAATGCAAAAGTAAGTATCCGTAACGCACGTCGCGACGCTATCGAGCAGATTAAGAAAGAACAGAAAGACGGTCTTGCCGAAGATGCTGCGAAAGATGCTGAGGCTACTGCCCAGAAAGTACATGACAAGTACATCAAAAAAGTAGATGAGATCCTTACAGTTTAATCTGATTCGAATCAAATCGTATAATTGCCCGTATAGGGTAGTAACAGGGGCGAATACTATTCGCCCCCTGTTTTTATTTATCCTTCTTATTTATTTATTCGCATGACAAAAGGTTTAGTTATTAGAAACACCGGTAGCTGGTATCAGGTTAAAACAACCGATAATCGCGTTATTGATTGCAAAATCAAAGGCAATTTCCGGTTGAAAGGCATTCGCAGCACCAATCCCATCGCCGTAGGTGACCGCGTCGTGATCGATATCAATAAGGAAGGGACGGCATTTATCACCCAGATTGAGGAGCGCAAAAACTATATTATCCGCAAGTCGTCAAACTTGTCGAAGCAATCTCATATCCTGGCTACCAACCTCGATCAGGCTTTGCTGATCATTACCGTTAACTATCCGGAAACGAGTACGACCTTCATCGATCGGTTTCTGGCTACGGCCGAAGCATACCGGATTCCGGTAAAACTGATTATTAATAAGATCGACCGCTATACGGAAGATGATATGCGCTATACCGACGCACTGATTCATTTATATGAAGGCATCGGCTATCCTTGTTATAAGGTTTCGGCCAAAACCGGAGAGGGCATAAAAGAACTGAAAGAATTACTGCATGATAAGATTTCGTTGTTGTCTGGAAATTCGGGAGTGGGCAAATCAACCCTTATCAATGCGATCTTACCCGACTTGTCATTAAAAACCGCAGACATCTCGGATGCACACGGAACAGGAATGCACACGACGACATTTTCAGAAATGTTTGAACTGCCACAAGGCGGATACATCATTGATACTCCGGGAGTAAAAGGATTCGGCACCATTGACTTTAAAGAAGAGGAAGTGGCCCATTTCTTTCCTGAGATTTTCAGTATCTCATCTGATTGCCGGTTTAATAATTGCACACACCGCCATGAGCCGGGTTGTGCCGTACTGGCAGCTTTGGAGAAACACCACATCAGCGAATCACGCTATCACAGCTACCTGAGCATTCTGGAAGATGCTACGGAAGGAAAATACCGGAGTGCGTTTTAAAAACAAAACCATCCGAAAAGACATTAGCCCCGATACAGTTTATCAGAACCGTATCGGGGCTAATGTCTTTTATTTACCGGCTTCCTTAACCAGATAAATCAGAGACGGGAAATGGTCGCTATATCCGTTGAGGAAAACACCTCCCGCAAACGTTCGTTTCGGATACCCTTTGTATTGGCCGGATTCGTTCGTAAGAAACGGCTTATTGAAAACCACGGCACGCCAAAACTTCAATGTCTCCCGGTTTTTACCCAAGAGGTTTTTCGAAATGATGATCTGATCAAACAGATTCCATTGTCCGCGGTAACCCAAAGTACCGATCCCTTTATCCAGGATAGACCACATCGGGTTATAGAAACCGCCGTCGGGAATCTCCTGCTCATTGCGTTTAGCACCTAATACCTCTTTCACGCTTTTGCTGGAAGGATCATCATTCAGGTCGCCCATAATAACGATTCCGGCATTCGGATCATCGCGTAACAGCGAATCGGCGATCGAGCGTGTCAGCGCGGCGGCTGCTTCACGCAGATAACTCGATTGCGACTCGCCACCCAGCCTGGAGGGCCAGTGATTTACGATAAAACTGATTTTATCTCCGCCCAATAACCCGGTAACGACCAATTGATCGCGGGTCAGGAAATCCGGCTTGGATGCTATTTTCAGCCGGTGCGATGCCGAAGAGAGAACCTTAAAAAAACGGGGATTGTACAATAACCCCACGTCTACCCCACGCAGATCGGGCGAATCATAATGTACAATCTTCAAATTCCAGTTCTTGATGGAAGGTTGCTTAACCAAATCTTCCAACACAGAGCGATTCTCAATTTCAGCCACACCGATCACCGCCGGACCCTGCGGAATATATTTATTGGCCATCTCTTTAAACACTGAAGCCATATTTTCCTGTTTGCTCCAATATTTCTTGCCACTCCACTGCCGGTCGCCATTCGGCGAAAACTCATAATCATACTTATCATTATTATTGATGGTATCAAACAGGTTTTCCAGGTTGTAGAAAGCCACCCCATACACTACCATCTTTCTCTGTTCCTGCGCTTCCGTAAAAAATGCGAACGCAATAAAAGAGATTAAAAGCAAAACCGTTTTCCTCATTTCATTGTTCTCTTTTTAAAATCACTTACAACTTATACACATATGACAATTTTACTTCGTGAAATGTTTAATAAATGAGTACTAATTAAATTTTTTATTCAGATGAAACATAGCCTTTGTTTGTTTCTTATCCTGATGCTGAGTTTTACCGTTCACGCTCAAAAAACCGGATTCACGGGAGTGGTGACAGATGCAGAATCAGGAAAGCCGGTGCCCGGTGTAATGGTCAGGCTCCTGGGGCAGGATATTGCGGTATTTACCGGCCCGGCAGGTGATTTCCTGATTACCAACGCCACACGCGGAAAGGATATGATCACCTTCTCCTCTGCCGGTTATGGCGACGTTCAGAAAGAAGTGATCGGAGTAACAGACCGGATTACCGATCTGGGCAAAATAAAGATGTCGGCAACCGACTCCCCTTATGCCACAGACGATGACGGACTAATCACATTCGACGAGTCGCAGATTGACGATGATGCCGGAACCGGGCAGACCATCGGAAACCTTTCGGGGGCATACGATGACGTGTATCTGAGCACGGCCAGCTATGCATTCGGGACAACCCGGTTTCGTATTCGGGGTTACGACTCGGACTATACGAAAATATACCTGAACGGCATCAATTTCAATGATCCGGCACGCGGGCAGTTTAATTATTCAATGATGGGAGGAATGAACAATGCATTCCGGAACAAGGATATTATCAGCGGTATCGACATATCCAATTTCTCATTCGGCGATTTGGGAGGAGCAACGAATATTACCACCCGTGCTTCCGAGTATGCACCCGGATTCAGGGGAAGCGCTGCCTATACGAACAGAAATTACCAGTGGCGAGTGATGATGAGTTATTCAACCGGTCTGCTTCCAAGCGGATGGGCTTTCACGTTTAATGCGATCACACGGTTGGGAGAAAACGGTCCGGTAGACGGTGTTTTCTATAACTCCATCGGTTATTTTTTATCAGCCGAAAAGGTATTCAATCAAAAGCACAGTCTGTCTGTCACCACCTTCGGCGCTCCGACACAAAGAGGTCAGTCGGCCGCTACCTATGAAGAAGCCTATCAGTTAGCCGGCGACAACCTCTATAATCCGAACTGGGGATATCAGCAAGGTAAGAAACGTAATGCACGGGTAGTTGAATCTTTCGACCCCACGGCGATGATCTCGTGGCTGTATAAACCGCAGACCGGGACGACCGTCAGCACGGGGATTGCTTTCCGCCATAGCCGTTACGGATCTTCCGCACTCAACTGGTATAACGCACAAGATCCGCGACCCGATTATTATCGTCGCCTGCCAAGTTATTATTCAGATAATCCGATCCTCGACGCTCTTTATACCAATCTATGGGAAAATGACGAGCAATTCCGGCAAATCAACTGGGATCATATGTATGAGGTAAACTACCTCAACAATTGGGAGAATCAGAATAAAGGATCCGATAAAGGATCTACTTACATTGTAGAAAACCGTTTCAGCAATCAAACCAACCTGTTCTTCAACTCGCATATCAACCATCGCCTGAATGATGTCATGACCTTGCAGGGAGGAATCGGCTTAAAATATACCGACGCCCACTACTATAAGACCGTAAAAGACCTGATGGGCGGCGAATTCTGGCTGGATGTCGATCAGTTTTCCGAACGCGATTATCCGAACAACTCCGATATCCTGCAGAATAACCTGAATAATCCGAACTTTAAAGCTAAAAAAGGAGATAAATTCGGTTACGATTATAATATCCACAGCATAGTAGGGAATGCCTGGTTGCAAAACAATATCAATTTGCCCCAATGGGATATCTATTATGGTTTGCAAATGGCATATTCTCAATTCCAGCGTTTCGGAAATATGCGTAACGGACGCGCACCGGAAAACTCTTTCGGAAAGGGTAAAATACACATTTTCAACGATGCGGGGGTAAAAGCAGGCGTAACCTACAAACTGGACGGACGCAATTTCTTTATATTCAACGCAATGTATGAAACGAGAGCGCCGTTCTTCGGTTATGCTTACATATCGCCGCGTATTAAAGACGATATCATTCCGGATCTGCAAAGCGAACGGGTACTTTCGGGCGATCTTACGTATCGTTTCTCCTATCCGCGCTTTAAAGGACGTATTACCGGATTTTATACCAACTTCTATGATCAGACAGATGCTACATCTTTCTATCACGACCAATATCAGACATTTGTAAATTATATCCTTACCGGAGTACGTAAATCATACAAAGGTGTCGAAATCGGACTGGCCTATAAGATTACCCCGAGTGTCACCGTTACCGGAGTGGCCACTTTTGCCCGGTATCAATATAAAAACCGCCCTACCGGCATTACCAACTACGAAAACGGTAGCCGTGCCGATACGACACAAACCGTATATCTGAAAAACTTTTATGTAGGCGGCACTCCTCAGCAAGCCTTTAATATCGGCGTCGACTGGTCTGCTCCGAAAATGTGGTTTTTCGATATTAACCTGAGCTGGTTCGATAAAGCATACGTAGACCTTTCTCCTTTGCGGCGCACACAGGAAGCGGTTAATTTCCCGCTCGAAGGAAATACGCAGACGGAGATCATGCATTATTTTGACGAAAAAGCAGCCGAAATCACCCATCAGCAAAAACTGAAAGGAGGATTTATACTCAATGCGTCGGTTGGTAAACTGATCTACCTGACCCGTTCGAGCTCGCTCAATATCAACGTAAGCCTGAGCAATATCCTTAATAAAAAGAATCTGCAGACAGGTGGTTACGAACAAGGTCGTTTCGACTTTACCAATTTCAACGTGAACAAGTATCCGAATAAGTATTACTACGCACAAGGATTTAACGTATTCGTGAACGTAGGATTTAAATTCTAAACCAAAACTACCAATATGAGATCATTGAAATTATTCATAGCCTTATTTCTTGGTTCGCTGTTATTAAATACGGGCTGCGAACCGGATTATGACGTTCCGCCGATTACCGTACCGGAAGCTTCTGTGAAAGCCAATACGACAATCCTGGAATTAAAAACTGAGTTTACCGGCGACCTGGATTCGATCGGTTACAAAACCGGTACCACCCCTTATATAATTGAAGGTGTGGTAATCGGAAACGACGTAAGCGGCAATATCTACAAAAACATCATGATTCAGGACGCTACCGCTGCCATTACCATCTCTCTCGATGGTACAAACCTGTATAACAGCTACCGGTTAGGACAAAGGCTGGTAATCAATTGTACCGGATTGTATCTCGGAAAATACCGGAATCTGCAACAACTGGGTTATCCCGGCACATCCGGAATATCCTTTATTCCGCTTCCGTTGTTTGAGAGCAAAGCCCAATTAAACGGGCTGCCCGACAGTCCGGCCGACACCTTACAGATTAAAATCAGCGATCTTCCCGCTGCTTTCCCTGAACTGGCAAAATACCAAAGTCAGCTGATAGAACTGAAAAGTGTATATTTTGTAGATGCCGGACAACCATTCTCTCTGCAAGGCAAATCAATAAGCCGTACCGTTAAGGATACGCTCGGCAATTCGATCGTAGTATATAATAGCGGCTACAGTAACTTCTACACAGATATTCTGCCATCGGGATTGGGTGATATCGTAGGTATCCTTTCTTATTTCAACACCGGATATCAGGTATTGTTACGCAGCCGTGCCGACGTATTCAACTTTAACGGCACTCCGGTACCAGAGCCGCCGGTAGATCAGGATAATTCAGAAACGAATCCGTATACCATTACACAGGCACAGACCCGGCAGGGCGAAACCGCTGTTTGGGTGAAAGGATATATCGTAGGATGTGTGAAAAACGGCTCGGCGGTAGTAAGCGATGGCGAATTCGTTGCCCCGTTTAGTTCGCAGTCGAATATCCTGCTGGCAGCAACCGCTGGCGAAACGGAAATAGCCAAACTAATGCCAGTGCAATTGGTATTTAACACAGATCCGCGTAATCAACTCAACCTGAAAGACAATCCGGCCAATCTGGGTAAACAGGTATTGCTAAAATGCGACCTTACCACTTACTTCAATGTTACCGGTATAAAAAACATTACAGAATTCAAATTGCTTCCATAAGAAGGGATATATCAATCATGCACCCATTACTTGAAGGTGCGGTCTATTATATCTCTCATAAACAGAAAAGGCGGAAATAATTCCGCCTTTTCTGTTTATGCACGTTTCGAATCGTGCCCTTCATAATAGTTAATAAAAGCATTGTTAACCAGCCTGTTTCCTCCAGGCGTAGGGTAATCGCCGGTAAAATACCAGTCGCCCGTATGTCCCGGACAAGCATCGTGCAAGCCTTCAATACTCTGATAAATAATCTGTACCTCCGCATGTGTAGCGGCAGGAGTAAGCATTTGAGCAATTTTTTCCGAGATCTGATCAGCGGTAAAAGGTCTGTAAATATCTTTCACATAATTAACGATCTGCTCTTTCGGCAATTGCTGCTGTGCTTTACAACGCTCATATACACTATCCAGTACCGATTGCATGCCATTTTCCTTGAGCAATTCGACCGCCGCCCGGAAAGCGATAAACTCGCCCATTCGCGACATATCGATCCCGTAACAATCCGGATAACGGATCTGAGGAGAAGAAGATACAATTACGATTTTCTTCGGATGCAATGTATCCAAAATCTTGATAATACTCTGGCGTAAAGTGGTACCACGTACAATTGAATCATCAATCACAACGAGGTTATCTTCTCCGGCAGTTACCGTGCCATACGTAACATCATATACATGGGCAGCCAGATCATTACGACTATTCCCCTCTGCAATAAAGGTACGGAGTTTGATATCCTTAATGGCAATTTTTTCTGAGCGTACCTTATGAGCCAATATCTCCGTAATTTCCTCCGGTCCGGCTTCAGCACCTAATTTGGCGATAGCAAGCGCCTTACGTCGGTTATTTGCTTCATCGAGGCCTTCGAGCATCCCATAGTAGGCCACTTCGGCCGTATTCGGAATAAACGAAAAGACCGAATGATCCAAATCATTTCCCACCGCTTCTAAAATAGCAGGAGTCAGGTTTTTCCCCAGCTTTTTCCGCTCACGATAAATATCCTGATCACTGCCGCGGGAGAAGTAGATACGCTCAAATGAGCACTTCTTAATCTCTTTCGGCTCATTAATCTGAGCCAGATGCATCTGACCTTCTTTATTGATCAGAATACCTTGCCCGGGTTGCAACTCCTGAATACGGTCGATGGAAACGCCGAGAGCGGTTTGAATTACCGGACGTTCGGATGCCACTACCACGATTTCATCATCCGCATAAAAGAATGCCGGACGAATCCCCCAGGGATCCCGAAAGGTAAAGCAGTCGCCGCTGCCAGTCAGGCCGCACATCACATAGCCGCCATCCCAGTGGGGGCTTGCCGAGCGCAGCACATTTTCCATATTCAGATTCGCTTCAATCAGATTCGTAATATCCATCCCTTCCAGACCATTGGTCTTTGCCTGCTGATACAGACGTTCCACTTCCCGGTCTAAACGATGGCCGATCTGTTCGAGCATGATATATGTATCAGCGTATTTACGCGGATGCTGTCCGTCGGCGGTAATCTCATCAAAGATTTCATCAACATTTGTTAGGTTGAAGTTTCCGCAAAGGGTTAAGCTTTTGGCTCGCCAGTTATTTCGGCGGATAAAAGGGTGAACAAAAGAGAGGCCGGAGCGGCCGGTGGTACTGTAGCGAAGATGTCCCATGTAGATCTCGCCGGCAAAAGGGAGGGTAGTTTTGGCATAGGTTGCATCGCGTAGCATTTCAACGTCAATGCCCTTAAAATTTTCGTGCACAGCTGCGAAGATGTCGGTAATAGCTCCGGATCCCATCGCCCGCTCCCGAAACAGATACTCTTCACCGGGATGTGCCTCCATCTTAAGGCAAGCCAGACCGGCACCCTCCTGTCCGCGATTATGCTGCTTCTCCATCAGGAGATACAGTTTATTTAATCCGTACATCCAGGTACCATACTTTTCTTGATAATATTCGAGTGGTTTCAGTAATCGCACCATGGCAATTCCGCACTCATGTTTTAACTGCTCCATTTTGTTTTACAGTTGTCTTTAATTTAAAGAATACAGCTACAAATATAACGTAATGATTGCTATTTTTTAGCAAAAAGATTGCAATAGGGCATAAAAAAATGCCCGGAGAAACTTTCCGGACATTTCTGAATATATTAATATAATTCGACGGTCTTTTCGGTCGAAAAAGTAGCCTGAACATCAATTACCCGCTGATTGGCACTTCCCCGGTAAGGTAAAGTATTATCTTTCTGTGCCAGCACAAAAGGGCCGTCTACAACCACGTCCAGATTATCGATTCCCGCCAGGGTACAGATCTCCTCCCATAGAAATCCGGTATATAACCAGATCGTCTTTGATGGAAAATCTTTACGGATCTGCGCACACAGATCCAGAACCGCACGACGGTTCAATGGCGATAACGGATCACCTCCCGAAAAAGTGATTCCGGAAATATAATCTTTTTGCAATTCATTAAACAGCTCGTCAAGAGCAGCCCGGTCAAACGGAATTCCGCTATTGGCATCATGTGTCTGAGGATTATGGCATCCCGGACAATTATGTATGCAATGGGAAAGCCAAAGGACCACGCGAAGCCCCTCCCCGTTGAGCATATCGCATTTGGTAATATTATGATAGTTCATTATAGCTCTGTTACATGGATACTCGTTCTTTAATCTCGGCCATTTTCGCTTCATTCAGAGAGGTATCTCCCTTCACACGCGAATAGCTCAGGTAACCGTTCATACGGTCAATCTTGGTCAGATTTTCACTGCCACATTTTGGACAAAGATCCATATTCGGCTCCTGGTGGCCACATTCGTTGCAATACGAAAGAGCCAGGTTTACGCCTTCGTATAATCCCATTTTCATGGCACGGCGAAGAAGCGTACGGATAGCCTCGTGATTATATTCAATCGGATAACGGACATATTGAATCTTTCCGCCATTAAACAGGTTCCAGAACCGATACTCCAAATCCTGCTTTTCAACCGGATTTATATCTTCTGTCACATGGCAATGGAAACTGTTTGTCGTATACGGACGGTCAGAAACCCCCTCCACTACTCCGAATTTATGACAGAACTGTTTAATTTGCAACCCGCAAAGCGATTCAGCCGGCGTACCGTAAACGGCATATAAATGACCGTCGATCTCCTTAAACTCGTTTACGCGTTTGTTGATATATTCCATCACTTCGAGAGCGAATGCGCCGTCTTCACGGATCGACTTCCCGTTATAAAGCATCTGCAGCTCATTCAGACCGGTTACGCCAAATGAGGCGGTGGCCGATTTCAAAACCGGAGCGATCTCATCGTGCGGATTCAGATGTCCGCCCAGAAAGCCGCCCTCGCAATAAGCCAGCGGATGAACCGATGCTTTCATCTTACCTAAGTAAGCATACGTACGGATATGTACCTTACGGATCATCTCAAGATAATAATCCAGCAATTGGTAGAAATCCTTACCCTCTTCACGGGCCTTAGCCAAAATCATAATCAGGTTGAGCGTTACCGCACCAACATTAAAGCGGCCTGTGAATACCGGTGTATCATTTTCGTGCGCCGGATGCATGCCCCCTTCTTGAAACCAAGGTGACAAAAAAGCACGGCATCCCATCGGATACACTACCTGTTTGTATTTCTTATAGATTGACGGTACATATCCTTCTCCGCTCAACGACAAATAATCGGGATACATACATTTTGATGAGCATTGTACGGCCAGTTCAAACAGATCTTCCGCCTCACAACCTTTCCCGTGAATTGCTTCATCATACAAGAAAATCAGTTTCGGAAACAATACCGGTTTACGGAAGCCGTCTTTCCCTTGTCCGCCCATACGCACTTTCAACACCGCTTCAGAAACGATCTTCTCGAATTTAGAAGTCCCCAGGCCAAGTGCAAAAGTGGTAAACGGATAATCTCCGCGACTTGAGGCAACCGAATTCAGTTTAATCTCCAGTCCTTGTATACCCTGCTCGAGATCACGACGGGTTTTCTTCATTGCCCATTTGTCGATCACCTCTTCATCCTGTTCTGCTTCCGCATCTTTCAGGATCTCTGATATCTCTTCACGGTAACGCAGGTAGGTTTTCTCCACATAACGTGCCAGCAAATCATCAACACGCGTCGACCAGCCGCCGTATTGCATAGATGCAGACATCATGATAATATCACCTAATACGTCGCAGGCCGTATCGATAGACTTCGGTTCGTTATACCAGATATTCCCCATTTCGAAACCTCCGGTCATCACCTCTTTCACATCAAACAGGCAGCAATTCATCGTATCGCGCCGGGCCGCTTTATCATGGATATAGATATATCCGTCGCGGCATGCCGACTTCTCGTCTACCGTAAGAAAAAACTTATTGTAAAGCTCCTTGTTCAGTTCGTTGTAAACCAGGCTTCGCTTAGTCGATACCAAAGCACAGTCTGTATTGCTGTTTTCTTTGTCGCCACGATACATGATCACCTGTGCCTTCCGGTACACTTCATCGAGCATTCCGACAAAATCCACCTTATAGTTACGGTATTCACGATAGCTGGAAGCTACCTGGTGATTAATCTGATCAACCGTTGTTTCAACAATGTTATGAAGCTGTAATACATTTATCGAACTAATTTCATTGTCTTTCAGGTAAGATTCTACTTTCCGGCAAATTGTTTCGAGTTCATGGGCCGTAAGCGTAACCACAATTCGTTGTGCACTTTTCGTTACAGCATTAATAATCTTTTGTTTATCAAACCCGGTCGTGGTGCCATCACGCTTAATTACTTTAATATTCTCCATATACTCCTCTTTTATTGATAGCATCATGCGATAAAAAAGACCGGTTACATCCCGAAGGAAAACCGGTGTTATACCGAGTCGCTCTTGTGAAAATTCGAGGGGCCAAAGTATAATAAGTTTAACAAAAAAAAAGGCACGCAAGGAAGAATTAAGAAGAAAAAATTCTCTAAAATATCAGATGAGAAAATAACTGTTTTTGATCTAAAAAAAGTAAATATCTGAAAAGAAAAAAGAGATGGTATTTCAATCATCTAAATACCACCTCTCTGCCCAAATCAGGCAATGCGCTGCGCCCGGATAGTCCCGTCCAGATTAAAAACAGACTCTCCCACATTTACGTCTTTGGCCTGCACCCGGATTAAGGTAGGCTTATCCGGCCCTTTTCTTACATAGTTCCAAACATCTTCGTTAAATTCCTGCGTGTCATTTTGAGGAGGCAACTCCACGTACACAAACTCTTCCGGATCAAGTGATAATCCGTTTGAAAACTGGATCTTATTCATATAGAAACCTATTAGTTTTCTAATATAACAAGCATCCGATAGATTCTGTTGAAAAGAAAAAACATATTGAAAAATGAACTGTTATATTAACAGGGATTTCAAAATATACACCTATAGAATCGACACATGAGACACCCTGTAAAAGGTATATAAATGGCGTATTTGACCTTGGTGTTAAAAATTAAATTCGATACAAATGAAAACAATTATTCCTTTCTTTCTAATCGTGGTCGGGCTGTTATTTGCATGCAAACCGACGCCCAAAGAAGAACGTGTGGTAAAACCGGCCGCAGACACCGTCGCACAAGTAGGAAAACCGATTCCGCAGGCATGGCAGCGTCTGACATCGATGGTAGGCGAATACATGTATGATTCTGTTCTTTTCAAACTGCCGGCTGTACGCGACAGTCTGAAAAATCTGCTTGGACCGGAATATCCGGATATGGTTGCGAACTGGAACGTTGCCTCCGAACTGAAGCGCACCAATAATATCCTGAGTACCTCCGGCTGCAAACACAATGCCTGCTTCAGCAATATGTGGATCCTGATGGTCGATATCGCCCACAGCGTAATGAACGTTTACCACATACAAGACCAAAAGCTCACTATCTACAAAGGACGCCAGCTGATTGAACTTCCGGAAGGGCTCGAAGCGTATCTAAAAAACATGAAGAGGAACGCACATATAGCCGAAGGCGATGTAACGGTCAAATAAATCAATTCTTTTTGACCGCAGAAAGAACCAAGTTTGGCCATCAGGTGTTTAAACTAAAAAGCATAACTCAATTTTTACAACTATGATTGAACATCTGAATGAAGAAACTTTCCGTGAAAAAGTCTTCGATTATACCCAAAGCCAGGATTTCAAGTATATTGGAAAATTACCTGCGTTGATTGATTTTTATGCAGAATGGTGTGGCCCGTGTAAAATGATTGCTCCTATTCTGGAAGAGCTTGCTACGGAA
>JAVWBH010000028.1:0-14625 GCA_036649595.1 Bacteroidales bacterium | reverse complement strand
GCGGCGTTTCAAGAAAGTAAGAGCCGAGTTTAAGTAAAGTTCATCGCTTACCATCATCGAAGTAATGGCATCCTGCGCTTCCAGAGGCAGACTCATTACAGAATCAGCAACTTTGCGCATATTAAAGAATTTATTACTTAGCAGATAATCATCCATAATCGACTGTTCGGGCATATCCAATGCCGATAGCACCAATGCTGAAGCCAGACTGGCCTGTACATAATTTTTTTCTTCACGCAATTCCTGAAACAGACTTCTTAAAGACGGAATACTTTTAAATAACATATCGCAATATACGTCTTGCATAAAAAGAACAGCATCCCCGCGTTTGAACTGTTGTTGGTAAATAAGCGGCAGCGGATCGGCTTTTCCTGAAATAACAGGAAAAAAATGGTAGTTTTTAATTCCTGTCAACTCCGATAATTCTTCTTTTTTTACGACAGTACGCAAATCAACAAATGTCTTCACCTTCATTTTGGCTATCCGTTTAGCTTCAATCGGACTGATTGCATCAAAATTGCCCGAACGGTATAGTTTACCCCATTTAAGCGTACGTCTTTCCATATTTTGGTAACCACCCAAATCACGAAAGTTTTGTACAGTTTCAAATTTTTGAGAACGCACCCCTACCACGGTATGAATATCATCCGGAAATCGCAATAAGAAGTAACACCTGTTTAACGTACCTTTTATAACCAATTCGGCGCGTCCTTTTGAGATACTCTCTACGGCGATCGGCTTTCGCATGTCGAATTTTTCAGGATCTGAAGAAGAAAAAATTTCCACATTTCCATCCAGACGTGGCGATACCTCCCATTTTACAACATAATTATATACATCCGTCACCTCACAGACCGATTGTACATCGTAACTCTGCGAAACGCATGCATTCAATAAAAAGTATAAAAAGAAAAGAGGTATAAAACGCATCATATCCCGGATATTTGTAATACAAAGATATTATTACCGTAAGAAACGGTTGTGGTTATTATGATAAAAAAACATTAAATGGGAGTTTCTTCTTGCAAAATGCAAGCAAATTGAGTTGAAATATAATTTTCATCACTCTGACACACCGCTGTAGAAAATCGCTGAGCCAAACCTATTATCTGATCCCACACATCGGCGGTAACATTATGCAAATCATCCGAAACAATCCCATAACGAACCAACGCGTACAGGATACCGGCATTCAGTGAATCTCCTGCTCCGATCAGGCTCACGGGTTCTACAGGAAGAGCGGGGTAATGTTTATCCACCAGCGGAGTTTTAACATAGATTCCGGCCGCACCATCCGTACAAATAAAGACAGGACAATAAAAACGGATATGGTTCCGATATATCTTATCTACGTCATTTTCCTTATAAATATTATAGAAATCTTCTTTCGAGCCTCTTACGATATTAGCAAACTCAAGGTTTTCTATAATAGCCGGTTTAAGCCATAACGCCTGATCAGCATGATTCTTTCGAAAATTCGGATCATAATAAATAATAGCCTTGCGTTCCCTGGCATATTGTAACAATTCAAGCATAACCGGACGCAATTCGGGCTTCAATGAATAAAATGAGCCGAAAATAAGGATATCGTCCGCATCAATACGAGGCCAGACAATATCCAACCGATCTGCCGGATAATTCATGTAGAAATTATATGAAGCTTCTTTCTCTTCATTCAGGAAAGCCAAAGATACAGGCGACTGCCCGTCATAATAACGATACATATGATCTGTTTTCACCTGATTTTCCTGCATAAACTTCAAAATCAAGTCTCCCACATGATCACGCCCTATCTCACTGATAAAAACAGGATTCAAGCCTAACCTGCCCAGAGAGATCATGGTGTTAAACACAGATCCGCCAGGAACACCCTTAAATGGCTGATTATTCTGAAAGAGAATATCGAAGATAGTTTCTCCGATGCCAATCACTCTTCTCATATATTTTACTATCGGTAAAAAAGAACGCTAAAAATCAGCTCCGGTAAAAGAGCTATTTTCAGCGTTCCTATGTTATTTTTCTGTTTGACTTTGTTCTCTTGACTTCTCGCCAAGATAGCCGCCATGGTGGCGTTTAGCATATTGCTCGTTATCAAAACCGATTTTCTTCATCGTATTAACGACTAACAGATCTCCGATAACAGTCATCATCGTGGTAGATGTGGTAGGAGTCAGCCCCAATGGACAAACTTCGGCCGGATTTCCGGTATGCAAGCAAATATCCGATTCTTTTGCTAATGCACTCTCCTTATTTCCGGTAATAACGATAAACTTGATTCCCGGATTTAGACGGTGTGCCAATGTTGTCAGCTCAATGATCTCGCGTGTCTTTCCTGAATTGGATATCAGTAACATCACATCATTTTTCTGAATAACTCCCAGGTCACCATGTTGCGCCTCGCTGGGATGAAGGAAAATAGAGGGTGTTCCGGTAGAACAAAAAGTTGTTGCGATATTCATACCGATCTGCCCGGCCTTTCCCATACCGCTGATCACCAGCTTTCCTCCTTTATTATGGACTTGCTCTACTATCAACGAAACGGCTCTTTCATAATCATCCGTAACGGGTAAATTCAAGATAGCGTCCGCTTCGCGTTGCAGAATGGAGCGAATAATTTCTTTCATCTGAATATGTACAATTAAAACGATACCCTGCAAAAGTATTTATTTTTAATTTTGTATCCTAACATAAAACAGAGATACATGCAATATCAGCAAGCTACCTTACCCAATGGTTTACGCATTATACATATGCCCGTTGCGGGTCCTGTTTCCTATTGTGGTTTTGCCGTTAACACCGGAAGCCGTGATGAGTCCCCTCTGCAGGAAGGGATGGCACATTTTGTCGAACATATGATTTTTAAAGGAACCGACAAACGACGTTCATGGCATATCCTGAACCGAATGGAAGCGGTAGGCGGTGAGCTGAACGCTTATACGTCGAAAGAGGAAACGTTTGTATATTCGGTTTTTATGGAAGAGCATTTTGTACGGGCCTGCGAACTAATCTGTGACTTAGTACAAAACTCCCGTTTCCCTCAACAGGAAATAGAGAAAGAAACAGATGTAATCCTCGACGAAATAAACTCCTATAAGGATAATCCCCCGGAACTAATCTACGACGAGTTTGAAAACCTGCTTTTCAATTCGCATCCGCTTGGTCACAATATCCTGGGAGAAGAGTCAACCCTTGAGAAATTCACCCCTGAAATGGGACGCGAATTTATTGACAGGTGGTATCGGCCCGAAAATATGATCTTTTTCTCTGTAGGAAAAACTGACTTCAAAAAAATAGTCAATACACTACAACGGTATTTTACGCCCGATGCACAACCATGGGCCGGAAACGGACGTGTGGCACCGAATACGGCGCATCCTGCCTTTCTTAAAGAGGAAAAAGAAACCCACCAGGCACATGTACTGATCGGCGGTCGTGCCTATAGTATGTTTGACAATAACCGCTCAACCCTGGCTCTCCTCAATAATATACTCGGCGGCCCGGGTATGAACAGTCGGCTAAACTTATCATTGCGTGAAAAGAGAGGTTATGTATATAATGTCGAATCGGTATATACACCTTATTCGGATACCGGAGTATTCTCTATTTATTTCGGTTCGGATCAGAAACGGGCGGACAAATGTATCGGATTGATACATCAGGAATTAAAAAAACTACGCGATACCTCGCTCTCTTCTTCTCAATTAGAAGCTGCCAAACGGCAAATTCGCGGTCAGATCGGAATCGGATCCGACAATAAGGAGTCTATCGCTATGGGGATGGCCAAATCATTCTTGCATTATAATCGGTACGACTCTACGGAAGAAGCTTTTGCCAAAATAGAAAAAATCACCTCTTCTGATATCCTGAAAGCTGCGAATGAAATTTTAGACGAATCAAAGCTTTCTACATTAATCTATGTATAAGAAAAAAGTAGTTTTAGGAATGAGTGGCGGAACTGATAGTTCTATGGCCGCAATTTTATTACAAGAGCAAGGGTATGAAGTGATCGGTGTTACGTTTGTTTTCCATGAAGGGGGCGAACACCATCTGCAAGATGCAAAACAACTGGCCGACAGGCTGGGAATCAAACATATCGTTCACGATGCCCGTGAGTTATTTAAAGAGAAGATTCTGCGCTATTTTGTAGATGAATACCTCAAAGGCGAAACACCGGTACCGTGCGTACTCTGCAATAATTACCTGAAATGGCCCCTGTTGGCAGAAATTGCAGACCGCGAACAGGTATACTACATTGCTACCGGGCATTATGTACAGACAGTGGCAGATGCCGGACGAATACATATTACGGCAGGAACCGATCCTAATAAAGACCAGTCATTCTTTCTATGGGGATTATCGCCCGATATTTTAAGCCGCATGCTTCTTCCTCTGGGAGCCATGACTAAAACAGAGGTAAGAGAGTTGGCCGCGGCAAAAGGATTCCGGCAAGTGTCGGTCAAAAAAGACAGCCTGGGGGTATGTTTCTGCCCGGGAGATTACCGCGACTATCTCCGTATTCAACCGGAAGCTGTCGGGATACAACCGGGGTATTACGTTAGTACCGACGGTAAAATATTAGGAAAACATGAGGGCTATCCTTTTTATACCGTCGGACAACGCCGTGGATTAGGCATCAATCTGAATCGCCCCACTTTTGTCAAGGAGATCATTGCCTCCGAGAACAAAGTTGTACTGGCAACCCTTGAAGAGATGTATAAAACAGTGATGTATCTCAAAGATGTAGTCGTAAATTATACCGATGAGATAACAAACGACAAATCGGTTATCTGTAAAATACGATACCGCAAACAAGAGACACCTTGCCATATTACCTTGCTTCCCGGACGCAAAGCAATTGTTACATTTCTCGAACCGGTAAATTCTGTCGCCCCCGGACAGGCAGCTGCTTTTTATAGCGGGCCAATATTATTAGGAGGCGGCATTATCGTTTCTGCAGAATAAACAACGCCCCGAACTGATCAAAAACAGTTCGGGGCGTTTCATTTTATATGATACTTCGATTATTTTACTTCCCAGATTTCACCACTCATCAAAAAATCGCGCAATGTGCGTTCTTTCTTCTTTTCCTGTACTTGCGCAATTTGGGCTTCTACTTCCTGGTCATATACAGGAGACTCTACCGAGCGAATCACCCCAAAGGCAACCGGCAACGTATCCCCGGGCATCGTCCCCATCATAGCTAATTTCAGATGAAGGGCATTATCTTTTACGGTGGCATCATGTACAAGCAAATCTTTTTCAGTAATACCGTTTTCTCCGATCGTGACTGCCTTGAGGCTAAAACCATCGAGTACGATACCTTTATCCCTTTGGGCGCCGAAAATCATCGGTTTTCCCTGTTCCAGTATAATAGACCGGTCTGCACGGAAATCTTTATCCGAGATATATTTATGAATACCATCATTAAAAATGA
This sequence comes from Bacteroidales bacterium, assembly GCA_036649595.1. GTDB lineage: Bacteria > Bacteroidota > Bacteroidia > Bacteroidales > JAUNSR01 > JAUNSR01. Next base: position 9,191 of record JAVWBH010000028.1, on the reverse strand, counting down.
CACAATTCTGCAGAATTTCTACCACCGAGGCACCTTTATGTGTAGCGGCAGCCACCATCATCTCTTTTGATGTCTGTAAATCAATATCGAGAGCACGCGCGAAAAATGTTCCCCGGGCACCTAATGTCAGTTCAGCCGGGATAAAGGGATCTTCTACTGTTCCATAAGGAGACGATTTAGTTACCGACCCTCGCTCGGAAGTTGGCGAATACTGCCCTTTCGTTAATCCGTAAATTTTATTATTTAAAAGCAGGATATTCAGGTCTACATTACGACGCACAGCATGAATAAAGTGGTTCCCGCCAATGGCCAGACAATCCCCGTCACCCGTTACCGCCCATACAGTCAAAGACGGATTTGCCGTTTTTACACCGGTTGCAATTGCCAGACCTCGCCCATGGATCGTATGAAAACCATAGGTATTCATGTAGTAAGGAAGACGTGAAGAACACCCGATACCCGAAATAACAGCTGTTTCATGGGGAGCAACTCCCACTTCGGCCATTGCTTTCTGAAGCGTATTTACAACTGCATGGTCTCCGCAACCGGGACACCAGCGCACATACTGATCGCTTTTATAATCTTTTGCTACGTATTTTGATTCCATGATTATTCCTCCATCTCTTTAGTGATTGCCTCTACGATATCTACCACCCTGAAAGGTTGCCCCTGTACCTGGTTATACTGACTGATATTTACGCCTGGTATCTGTGCACGGAGATAACCGGCAAACTGCCCATTGTTAAGTTCGCAGACCAGTACTTTTTTATACTTCTTCAGAATTTCTTCCGTATTTTTCGGTAGTGGATTAATATAGTTGAAATGTACATAAGCTACCTTCCGGCCTGCTTCATTCAGTTCTTTTACCGCCGAATAAATGTGTCCGTACGTACCACCCCAGCCAACAACAAGAATATCAGCCTCAGACTCTCCCATTACATTAAGTAGCGGAATATCATTGGTGATAAAATCAATTTTTGCCTGTCGGGCGTCTGTCATTTTCTGATGATTTTCAGGATTGGTAGAGATCGCCGACGTATTGAAATCTTTTTCCAGACCACCCAGACGATGCATAAAATCGGCCATACCCGGTACAGCCTTGTAACGCACCATCGTATTCAGGTTACGCATATAAGGCTTCCATCCCTCTTTTATCTCCTCTGTCACATATGGAATATTGATTGCCGGATATTGATCCATATCCGGGATACGCCATGCAGAAGATCCATTACCGATAAACGCATCCGTAAGCAAGATAACAGGAGTCATATGTTCAAGTGCAATCTTTGATGCAGCGAAAGCCATATCAAAACAGTCGGTTGGAGTAGAAGCAGCCAACACAACTGCCGGAGATTCGCCGTTACGACCATAAAGAGCCTGCATCAGATCCGTTTGTTCCGTTTTTGTAGGCAGACCCGTCGACGGGCCGCCACGCTGTACATCAATCACCACCAATGGCAATTCTGCCATTACAGCCAAACCAATTGCCTCACTCTTCAGTGCAAGCCCCGGCCCCGAAGTAGAAGTAGCAGCCAGCGAACCGGCAAATGCAGCTCCGATAGCCGTACAAACACCGGCAATCTCATCTTCCGCCTGAACGGTTTTTACACCCAGATCTTTTCGTTTAGAAAGCTCATGTAAAATATCGGTAGCCGGTGTAATGGGATAACTTCCCAAAAATAGAGGAATACCCGCTTTCTCTGCCGCAGCAATCAAACCATAGGATACAGCCTTATTCCCGTTAACATCCATATAATACCCTTTTTGCGTATTATTGGATTCAATACGATAGGTCGATACGGTAGCATGAATATTATTTCCGTAGTTATATCCGTCTGTCAATACCTTGATGTTAGCCTCCAATACAGATGGTTTCTTTCCGAATTTATTTCGCAACATCTCCATTGCATGTTCAAGAGGTCGGTTAAACAACCAACACACCAATCCCAGAGCAAACATGTTCTTACTGCGTAACATCGATTTATTGTCCATCCCCATATCGGCCAAACTACTTTTTACCATTGTTTCAACCGGGACACCGACTACCTGAACCTGCGACAAACCTAACTCCGTAAAAGGATCATTCGTTTGATAAAGCGCTTTTTTGAGATCTGACTCAGTAAAAGAATCTTCGTCGATAATTACAATCGTATTGGGTTTTACAAACTTCGCATTTGTTTTCAGTGCGGCGGGATTCATAGCAACTAATACGTCACAGGTATCACCCGGAGTATATACTTTTTTACCTAAATGCACCTGAAAACCGGATACTCCGCCCAAAGTACCTTGAGGAGCACGTATTTCAGCCGGATAATCGGGAAATGTTGAAATCTCGTTTCCAAATATCGCCGAGAGATTTGAAAAAATAGTTCCGGCCAGCTGCATGCCGTCGCCGGAATCTCCGGAAAAGCGGATTACCACTTCATCCGTGTCAATAATGGATGTCTTTTCAGCCATATCTTATATAAGGTTTAATTGATTCTTAATCTAACAAATTACAACGCAAACCTGCTATCGGCTCGCAAATTACACTAAAAAGTTTTAAAATACTAACAATATGATGTAATTTTTAATTATTGGAAAGAAGTTAGGAAAAGCATAATATCACTCCACGGATAATCAAAATGCTCTCCTACGGTCGGATTTACCAATTTTCCATTATAAAAATACACCCCGCTTCTAAAATATGCATTTTCACGGATGCAATCGCTTATGGTATTTGCATCGGCGATTTCCTGAATAAGAGGTAAAATATGATTACTCAAAGAGATGGATGTCGTTCTGGCTACCCGAGAGCTGATATTCGGTAAACAATAATGCAATACGCCATATTGTTCGAAGAAAGCTTCATACTGAGAAGCCGGACAAATACTCGTTTCAAAACATCCCCCCTGGTCTACGCTCAGATCGATTATTAATGCCCCTGGTTTCATTTGTCTGACCATATCAGCTGAAACGAAAAACTGCTTCTCTCCTTTCTCTAATCTTAAGGCGCCTATTGCTACATCTGCTGTACGCAGAGCATTTTGCAATACACGGGGATGAAGGGTTGACGTAAAAGTCGAGGCTCCTAATGTCCGCTGCAATAACCGCAATGCATCTACGTGGTTATCAAACACCTTGACAAGAGCACCCAATGCTCCTGCCGTTCGTGCCGCTTCACTTCCGGCACGTCCGGCACCCAAAATGAGGACTTCGGTAGGTGATACACCCGCACATCCGCCCAATAAAATTCCCTTACCGCCCCGTTCATTCGTAAGCAGCTCTGCTGCCAGCACAACGGCAGCCTTCCCTTCTATTTCACGAATCTGATTGATAATAGGATAACTACCCTGTGCATCGGTAATAAAATCATACGCGACAGCATTTATACGTTTCTCCGACATGATTGTCAGAACTTCGGGCGAAAATAAACTAAGTTGAAGCAGAGAGATCAATGTGGCGCGAGGTTTCATCAACGCGATCTCTGATACAAGGGGTACGGCAATTTTGAGTATTATATCACACTCCCACACGCTCGAAGCATGGTCGGCAATCTCTGCTCCGGCCTCAGAGAATACATGATCCGAATAATGAATAGAGTCGCCGGCTCCAGTTTCCAATATCACATGATGCCCTTGATTACATAAGATCGCAATCGCCTCCGGTGTCAGGGGTAACCGCTTCTCAAAATCACCTCTTTCCTTTGGTATTCCGATTAACAACGAATTACTTTTCTCTTTCGGACAGCAGGATTTTTCTTCCGGCAGAATCGATTCTGTTGTAAAAGTCGACAGCATGCGTTTGATCATGGTATTTTTATAAATAAGTAGTTTTCATATAGATTATCAAGATCCAAGCCTAAACGGTATGATCACGAATAAGACTTATCAGTTTTTCAGACGCTTCGAGCAATTGAGAGCGTGAATCAAGATTATTTGCATCAAATATCAGACGGGACTTCAGATAAAACGGTTCCCGTTTTTTTAGATTCTCGACAATGAAACTCCGTAACTCGTGATCCGATTTATCTTTTAGAATAGGTCGCGCGCTACGGGCTATTTTCAAACGGTTAAACAAAACATCCGTATCAGTCTTAAGATAGATTGTTAAACCGTGCTGATCCATCCACTCCGCATTATCGAAAAAACACGGCACTCCTCCTCCTGTCGCTATCAAGACATCTACAAATTCAGATACTTCCTGCAATGCTTCGCGCTCAATTATCCGGAATCCGGCTTCCCCTTTCTCTTTGAAAATATCGGAAACCGATTTGTGATGCCGATTTTCAATATACGTATCAAGGTCTACAAATGAGAGATTCATCTCTTGGGCTACAATTTTTCCCAATGTTGTCTTACCGGCTCCCATATATCCCACCAAAAAGAATCGTCTCATCAGCTTGAATGTTTTAAACAATATAATTAAATCTTATTTAAGTCTGTTTCTACAAAATTAGAAGTTTTAGTAGGATAATAATTCCAATAACAAATAAAAATTGATCGTTTAAGAAATTAACTTGACGGTTGAATATTTGGGAAGTCAGTCATCTTTCTACCAGGTTTTCACTATTTTTGTTTTTCAAACCGATCCGACAAATATGGCAAATTTCAAATATTACGTAGTATGGGAAGGGCACGCACCCGGCATTTATGAAACCTGGGAAGATTGCAAACAGCAAATTACCGGATATGCCGGAGCTAAATACAAGAGCTTTACAAGTAAAGAAGCTGCAACAAAAGCTTTTCGAGACAACTACGATGACCATATCGGAGCGCTTCAGGCAGTGGCGAAAGCATTGAAGGCAGATACGGTCGGCCTCCGTACAAATTATAATCCCGAAAGTCTGGCTGTCGATGCAGCTTGCAGTGGTAATCCGGGACCGATGGAATATCGGGGCGTATACGTTCGTACCGGAGAAGAGATTTTCCGAATCGGGCCACTGGCCGGCGGAACGAATAATATCGGCGAATTCCTGGGTTTGGTTCACGGGCTTTCTTTATTAAAACAGAAAGGTATTCCTTTGCCAATCTATACCGACAGTGTAAATGCAATGTCATGGGTAAAACAAAAAAAGTGCAAAACGAAACTGGAGCGGACTCCCCAAAACGAAAAAATATTCGAACTGATCGAACGGGCTGAACGTTGGCTTCAAAACAATACTTTCACAACACCTATCTACAAATGGGAAACCAAAGAATGGGGTGAGATTCCGGCCGACTTTGGACGAAAATAAACCGGTAAGGAGATCTTATAAAAGATAGAAATGAGTAAGAGATAATTTTTTATCCTTACTCATTTTTTCATATAATGCAACCTCATATCGGGCGGGAAATGCTCAATAGCATACCGGAGTGAAGTCCGCGACAACCGGGTGGCATATTGGTCCAGGAAATGAATCAATACGCCCCGATCCCTTTTTCCCACTTCTCGCAACATCCAGCCAACCGCTTTATGGATGAGGTCATGCGGATGATCTATCAGAATAAGAGCCAAAGCGAGCGTATCATCATACTGATCTGTTCGTATAATAGTCCATGTAGCAACCATAGCGATTCTTTGTTCCCATATATTTTCGCTTTTAGCCAGCCGATATAATACTGTGCGATCTTTATCTCTTAGCCAGTACCCTAATATTTTCGGAGCAGATAAATCTACTAAATCCCAGTTATTAGCCCGATGGGCATACTGCAGATAAAGATTGACAATCTCTTCGCGATCTTCCTCTTTTTTTGATTTCGCATAACGAAATACCAGAATCAGGAATCCACAAAGACGCACCTCGTGTACCGGATCATTTAACAGACTCACCACTTCCGGCAATGCCATTTGCATGGATTCTTTAGCTACTATACGAGTTTGCGGCACACGCACACCCATAAACTGATCTCCTTCGCCATATTCCCCTTTTCCTGTTTTAAAGAAACGCATTAGAATCGCTTTCTGCTTTTCATCAGCAAACAGCGCTAACGCTTCTCTTACATCATTTGCAACCATCCCTCTAAAGTTTAATTAAATTCAATTGTCATGAAAACAAAAATCAGACATTTTATTGCATATCGCTTTATCGGGCAAAACTAAATATTTATTTTTAACGTTGTTAACTGAACATCACATTCATATGGTCTTAAATTATATTTGGGTTGCTTTCTTTTTGATTGCCTTTCTTTTGGTTGTACTGCAAACAATTTTCACGGGTAACCTCTTGGTTTGGGGCGAAGTGGTGAATGCAACGTTTACTTCAGCAAAAACTGCATTCGAAATATCTCTGGGTTTAACAGGCGTTTTATCCCTCTGGCTGGGATTAATGAAAGTGGGCGAAAAAGGAGGTGTTATCGCTTTCTTCTCCCGTTTGGTAAGTCCGCTGTTCTGCCGTCTATTCCCGGATATACCCAAAGGGCATCCCGCCATGGGATCAATATTCATGAATCTATCAGCGAATATGCTGGGCCTCGACAATGCCGCTACCCCTCTTGGGCTAAAAGCAATGCAGGAGATGCAGGAAATCAATAAGGAAAAAGATACGGCAACCAATCCGATGATCATGTTTTTGGTATTGAATACATCGGGATTGACCCTCGTGCCGATCGGTGTGATGATGTACAGGGCCCAGTTGGGGGCAGCCAATCCGTCGGATGTATTTCTTCCGATTCTGCTGGCAACCTTCTTTTCTACTTTGGCCGGTATTATTATTTGCTGTATCAAACAAAAGATAAACCTATTCGACCGGATAATCGCAGGTACGTTGGGCATACTGCTATTATTGATTATCGGGTTGATCACTCTTTTTAACGGAATGGATCAGGAGTCAATTTCCCGATACTCCTCTTTTGTATCCAATGCTATTTTATTTTCGATTATTACCGGGTTTATTCTGGCCGGAGTCATTAAGAAGATAAATGTATTCGACACTTTTATCGAAGGGGCAAAAGAAGGATTTAAAACTGCCGTAATGATTATTCCTTATTTGGTTGCAATGCTGGTAGGGATCGCGGTCTTCCGGGCATCCGGGGCAATGGACTACCTTACCGATACCATCGCATCACTTTTTGCATTCGCGGGTCTGCCTACCGATTTTGTCAATGCCCTCCCGACAGCGTTTATGAAACCGCTTAGCGGAAGCGGCGCCCGGGGCATGATGGTAGATACAATCAATACATATGGCGTTGACTCTTTCGTTGCACGGGTAGCATCTACTATTCAGGGAGCCACAGATACAACATTCTATATTTTAGCAGTCTATTTCGGGAGTGTCGGAATCAGCAAGACACGCTATGCCGCAGGCGTAGGATTATTTGCAGATCTAATAGGAATAATCGCGGCCATTTTCGCGGCCTATCTCTTTTTTGGCTAACTTTGAAAAATTAAGCAACCCTTAAAAATTACGGATATGGCTATCAATTTTTATGCAGAAGAGATCGCAATGCCATCTTTCAAAAAAACCGAAACAAAGGAGTGGATCAAACAGGTAGCTGCTGCCCACGGCAAAAAAACAGGCGATATATCATATATATTCTGTAATGATGAAAAGATTCTGGAAGTCAACAACCAGTATCTGCAGCATGATTATTATACCGATATCATTACCTTCGATTATACAGAGGGAGACCGAATTGGCGGAGACATTTTTATCAGTGTAGATACAGTCAAAAGCAATGCGGAGCAGTTCGGCCAGTCGTTCGACAAAGAGCTACACCGGGTAATTATCCATGGCATACTTCATTTATGCGGTATCGACGATCAGAGTCCCGAACAGCGGGCTAACATGATCGACAATGAAAACAAAGCACTGGCACAGATCGGAATGTAAACATTTTTCTTGCATCAATATTTTTCGGGGAGTACAATTGTACTCCCTTTTTATTTTAAATAATTTTCCGGTCAGCACATTCTTATGTCATTTTTTAAAATGCCTTATAGTTCGATAGAATGTAAGTCATTGAAACTTATTGTATCTTTGCGTCGGAAAAATAAAAGAGAGATTATAACATGGATTTTATATACGATGTAATTGTGGTAGGTGCAGGTCATGCAGGATGTGAAGCTGCAAGTGCTGCCGCCAACCTGGGATCGAAAACATGCCTGATCACGATGGACATGAATAAGATCGGCCAGATGAGCTGTAATCCTGCCGTTGGAGGAATTGCGAAAGGACAGATCGTACGCGAAATTGACGCTCTGGGCGGACAGATGGGAATCGTTACCGATAAGACATCCGTTCAGTTCAGAATGCTAAACCGCTCCAAGGGACCTGCCATGTGGAGTCCCCGGTCGCAAGCCGATCGCGCTAAATTTATCGACGTCTGGCGTGGTATTATCGAGAACACGCCCAATCTCGAAATCTGGCAAGATACTGTACAGCGATTGATTATTGAAGATGGTCAGGTAAAAGGTGTGGTTACCGCCATGGAAGTAGAATTTCGGGCCAAGGCCGTGATCCTGACTTCAGGCACGTTTATGAATGGACTGATGCACATCGGACGCACCCAGATTGCAGGAGGGCGAATAGCCGAGCCGGCCTCATATGGCGTATCAGATCAGTTAAAAGAAGCCGGTATTGCGGTAGGTCGAATGAAGACAGGTACCCCTGTACGTATCGATGGGCGCAGCATTGATTTTTCATTGGCGGAGAAACATGAGGGAGATAATGATTTTCATAAATTCTCTTACCTCGATTATGAAACACCCATGCTCAACCAACGTGCTTGCTGGATGATCTACACGAACGAAGATGTACATGAAACATTACGCCGCGGATTGCCCGACTCGCCGTTATATAACGGACAAATTCAAAGTATAGGCCCGCGCTACTGCCCGAGTATCGAAACAAAGATCGTTACCTTCCCTGACAAAACACGCCATCAGCTATTTCTCGAACCGGAAGGAGAAACGACACAAGAATATTATCTGAATGGGTTCTCATCTTCCCTTCCGCTCGATATCCAATTAGAAGCTTTAAAAAAGATTCCGGCTCTGCGTGATGTTAAAATCTATCGTCCGGGATATGCTATCGAATACGATTATTTTGATCCGACACAATTAAAGCATACCCTCGAAACAAAAGCCCTAAAAGGATTGTTCTTTGCTGGACAGGTTAACGGAACAACAGGATATGAAGAAGCCGGAGGACAAGGTCTGATGGCCGGAATCAATGCGCATCAAATGGTAACCGGAAAAGAGCCATTCGTTCTCGGACGAGATGAAGCTTATAT
>JAVWBH010000027.1:8644-15144 GCA_036649595.1 Bacteroidales bacterium | reverse complement strand
TTATTTTCATCAAACTATTTTTTTTGTACTTTTGTGCGTCTTGAAAGCTGCGGTCAAAAAAGCTTTAATTATTTAAAACAAAGAACTTATGTTTGAGAATTTAAGTGAAAGATTAGAACGGTCATTTAAAATATTGAAGGGTGAAGGTAAAATCACCGAAATCAATGTTGCTGAAACATTGAAAGATGTTCGCAGAGCTTTGCTGGATGCCGACGTTAACTATAAGGTTGCAAAGAATTTTACAGATACTGTAAAAGAAAAAGCATTGGGCATGAATGTGCTTACGGCTGTTAAGCCGAGCCAGTTAATGGTAAAACTGGTACATGATGAGTTAGCTGCCCTGATGGGAGGAGAATCGGTTGATATCGATATCAAAGGTACGCCTGCAGTTATTCTGATGTCTGGTCTTCAAGGTTCAGGTAAAACTACTTTCTCAGGTAAGTTGGCCAATATGCTTAAGACAAAGCGTAGCAAGAACGTGCTTTTGGTAGCAGGCGACGTATATCGTCCGGCTGCGATAGAGCAGTTGAAAGTACTGGGTGGCCAGATTGGTGTAGAGGTGTATGCTGAAGACGGAAGTAAGAATCCGGTACAGATCGCTCAAAATGCCGTTAAACATGCCAAAGCAAACGGATTTGATGTTGTTATCGTCGATACGGCGGGACGTCTGGCTGTTGATGAGGCGATGATGACCGAGATCAAAGCAATCAAGGATGCCCTGAACCCGCAGGAAATCTTGTTCGTAGTTGACTCTATGACCGGACAGGATGCGGTAAATACAGCGAAAGAGTTCAATGACCGCTTAGACTTCGATGGTGTGATCCTGACTAAACTTGATGGTGATACACGCGGTGGTGCGGCTCTTTCTATTCGTTCGGTTGTAAATAAACCGATCAAATTTGTCGGAACCGGTGAAAAGATGGACGCGTTGGATATTTTCCATCCAGCCCGTATGGCCGACCGTATTTTAGGAATGGGTGACATCGTTTCGTTGGTGGAACGTGCGCAAGAGCAATATGATGAGGAAGAAGCGAAGCGCTTGCAGAAAAAGATTGCGAAGAATCAGTTTGATTTCAACGACTTTATTTCTCAGATTCAGCAAATCAAGAAAATGGGTAACCTGAAAGAGTTGGCTTCGATGATTCCGGGCGTGGGTAAAGCGATCAAGGATGTTGACATCGATGATAATGCTTTCAAAAGCATCGAGGCTATTATTTACTCGATGACACCGGAAGAGCGTTCGAATCCGGAGTTGCTTAACGGAAGCCGTCGTGCCCGTATTGCAAAAGGATCCGGTACAACGATTCAGGAAGTAAACCGTTTGATTAAACAGTTTGATGAAACGCGTAAGATGATGCGTATGGTAACGCAGGCTAAAAACCCGGCAAACCTGATGCGCGGATTAAAGCGTCGATAAGATAAGAAATAAAAAAGCTCACTTGAGAAGGTGAGCTTTTTTTATATGCAGATGATCTGATTTTATTAAAAAAATTATTTAATTCGCATTTTTAGCAAAAAGATAAAAAGTATGCAATTAATTGACGGAAAAGCGGTCGCAACACAAATCAAGCAGGAGATTGCCGGAGAAGTGATGCGCATAAAAGAGGCCGGAGGTAAGACTCCTCATTTGGTCGCAATTTTAGTTGGTCACGATGGCGGTAGTGAAACGTATGTAGCGCATAAAGTAAAAGCTTGTGCCGAATGCGGATTTAAATCGACGCTGATCCGTATGGATTCGGATGTGACGGAAGAAGAGTTATTGGCAAAGGTGGAAGAGCTGAATCAGGATGCGGACGTAGATGGTTTTATTGTACAGTTGCCGTTGCCAAAGCATATTTCAGAACAAAAAGTAATTGAAGCCATTGATTATCGCAAGGATGTAGACGGTTTTCATCCTGTAAATGTCGGCCGTATGTCAATCGGACTACCGTGTTTCGTTTCTGCAACACCGGCCGGAATCATGGAATTACTGGCCCGTTACCAGATTGAAACGAAAGGCAAACATTGTGTTGTTCTGGGACGTAGTAACATTGTAGGAAAACCAATCGCGTCTTTAATGATGCAAAAAACCAATCCGGGTAATGCTACCGTGACCGTGTGTCATAGCGCCTCTCAGAATTTAAAGGAAATTTGCCGCTCGGCGGATATCCTGATTGCTGCTTTGGGATCTCCCGAATTTGTTACTGCCGATATGGTAAAAGACGGGGTTGTTATCGTGGATGTGGGTACAACGCGTGTACCAAACGCTACGACGAAGTCCGGATTCAAACTTACAGGAGATGTGAAATTTGACGAAGTAGCACCAAAATGCAGCTTTATTACTCCGGTTCCCGGTGGTGTAGGGCCCATGACAATTTGCTCATTGATGAAGAATACATTGCTTGCAGGCAAAAAAGCAATCTATCAATAAAAAAAAATCAAAAGGTAAAATACAGATAATCAATTGTGTTTTTATTTTGTTGCTTTTTTTCGTTACACAGGTATTGCAGAAATCAGAAAAAGCTGTATCTTTGCAACGCAATTAAGCAAAAACGGTGATTGTAGCTCAGTTGGTTAGAGCGTCGGATTGTGGTTCCGAAGGTCGTGGGTTCGAAACCCATCATTCACCCCCGTAAAATATTCTGTATCGAAAGATTCAGTAAAAACGGTGATTGTAGCTCAGTTGGTTAGAGCGTCGGATTGTGGTTCCGAAGGTCGTGGGTTCGAAACCCATCATTCACCCAATGAAGGTTCTGTATCGAAAGATTCAGAACCTTTTTTGTTTTTATTATTCTCTGATCCGAAGTACCCGAATTCCGGTTGCCGTTCTGTTCTTTTCAAGATATTCTGCCAGCGGCAGCGGATCGATCAACACTTTTTTCGCTGTCGACGAAGCATGTAGCAAATGTAAACGTCCGTTTTGGGGCCATGCAAAACCGACATGTACAACATCTAACCCTTTGATGGAGGTGGTTATTGCAATAATATCACCTTTTCGGATCTTACTTTCTGTTTTTCTGACCTCCTCTTTGGGAATAAACGTTGTTTGCAAGCGGCTGAGATGTTGTTCCGTTACGCGGATAGAATCCACCAGTTCCGGTTGTTGCTTTAAAGCCTGGTAGAGGTCGGCGTGTGCAGACATAAATTCAATCGTTTTTACGAAAGGAATGCCGCCGATCGAATCCGTTATTTCCCGGATCAGCCCCTTTTTCTCATTATCTTCAATCCATTCTGAAAAATAATGCAGGCGAGACAGGTAGCCGTCGATTATACCGTTACGGTAACGCAGTGCTTGTACCTGATTTCGGAACATCGTGTCGGAGCCTTTTGCCGGCTGATCCAGGAGGACAGATGCCGTAAGGTATTCAACAAAGGTAGTACAGTCGACCTCCTTCGTATTGATAATCAATTTTTCGTCACCACATTGCTCCAGAGTCGATGCGACATAAGGCGTATTTATAAAGGGAAATGCCAGTTTTCCGAACGGAACCTTAGCCTCACTCCAAGAACTTGATAAGAAGATAATTGCGAATAACAAATATAGTCGGTTCATAACAATAACAGGATAATGATCAAAGATAAAGATAAGTGTCTGATAAAAAAGTTGAGGAATCCTGTTTTGATGCTTTTCTCTGCGCGGAATATGTAAAAAATGAACATAATCAATCAATTATTGAACATCCGGTTCCTTTTCTGCCCCTAATTTTGGAATATGATTCCGAATAGAATTGCTTTTCTGTTACCATAGATCTTTACTTACCGTTTAATATATATATTATGAAAAAACTATTACTCTCAGTAGCTGTAATAACAGCATCCGTTTTAGCAGTACAAGCACAAACGTATGATTTTGGTCAGATTTATGGTCCGGATCTGGCTGCAGCCGGAGGAAGTACACTGGTTGTACAGACAAAAGACAATTTGGTCATGCTGAACTCTACCTCTAAAATCGTAATTGAAGGAAACGAAAAATCATCAGAAGGAGTTATTTACACGCATCGTCTGAAATTAGGTGGTAAGTCTGTTTTGGAAACAGACGGTACACCGAAATACTGTTCATTCGGAATTCCGGTAACAGGCCCCGGAACAGTAAAGTTTGTTGTGGTAACCGGCAGTAATTCGGATCTTACCCGTACGATCGATTATACATTCGTTCCGCAAGAAGGAGCTCCCGTTGCCGGATCAACCGGATTAAAGGCGCTGACCATCGACGACGCAAAGGTAACTATCGGCGACAAAGAGTATGATCATATCTCTCCTCTGTCATGGAAATATTCTGGTGATGCAGGAATGCTTTATTTCTATTCTCTAATCAACGGAAATAACTATTATGCAGTAACCTATACTCCCGACAACACAGTCGGAATAGATCAGACTACAGCTAATGTCGTATCCACTCATTATTATAATCTGGGCGGTTTGCTTGTTGAAAAACCAACAGAAGGAGTTTATATTGTAAAAGAAACACTGGAAGACGGATCTTCAAGAATTTCGAAAACAGTAATCCGATAAAAACAGTATTTTTAGTTAAATATCAAAGCGGGAGATTGCGAGTGTGCAGTCTCCCGCTTTTTTTGGTTGTCTAAACTTTATTTATCCGGATAGCGTTATGGAAACATACGTTTGCGCCAAAAATGAAAAGATTCAAAATTAGTCGGTTTATACAGAAAAGAGATGTCAAAGACTACCTGGTAAGTATGCTTACCGGGATAGGGGTGGGGTTGTTTTGTGTCTTTTTTCGGTTCGTAATAGACTACCTGACAACTCTTCGGCTCGGCTTTCTTACGAATTCCTGGCCTCTCTTTATCCGTATTCCCGTTTATATGCTGGCTGCTTACCTGATTTTATTGGGGATTTATCAGATCATACAACGATTTCCGATTGTAGCCGGGAATGGGGCGGAGCAGACCAAAGGGATGCTTAACGGACATATTTACCGCAAGAATCCATTACTTCGGCTGATGTTTAAATTTGTCGGTTCCGTAGGTTCATTGGGTAGCGGAATGGCTTTAGGGCATGAAGGCCCTTCTATCCAGTTTGGCGGTTATCTGGGCGTCTTTACTTCCCGCTTGTGCAGAGTCACTCCCGGGCGTGAAGAATATATCATTTCGGCAGGTGCTTCGGCCGGGGTGGCGGCTGCGCTGAATGCACCTTTAGCAGGCCCCGTATATATAATCGAGTCGTTGCAGAAGCTCAATAATTACCGAATGGCTATTTGCGCTTTGATTGCCGGACTGACCGGAGGGTTGATTGCCGCTGTCCTGATGCCGGAGAATCCGTATCTGCAAATCCCCGTGGTTAAACCTGCCGTATCAGACTTTAAACTGTTGTTGATTTTCAACCTCATGGGTTTCTACATGGCGTTTATCGGTGCTCTGTTTACAATCCTGGTTAAATTTATCAGACAGCGGTTTAACAAAGGGAAGAAAAGTGCCACGCGCCGACTCTTCCTTCTGGTAATCGGGATGGGGCTGATCGGAATCTACTTTCCCCGTCTGTTAGGATCAGGACAGCCGTTTATGATTCAGGAGGCTATTCATGGTACGGAAAGCGTACATATGCTTTTATTTCTTACAATTGTGAGTTTTCTGTTTACAGCTTATTCTCAGGGTACCAGTTTTCCGGGAGGGGCTTTCCTTCCGCTTTTGACACTCGGAGGTTTGGGCGGCCGTTTATTTGGCGCCTTGTTGGTAGCCGGCGGATTTTGTACGGTAGATTCACTTTCTTATTTTATGTTTTTGGGCATGAGTGCTTCTTTCGTTGTTATTATGCGTACTCCGCTGACCGGTTTTTTGCTCGTAACCGAGATGACGGGCCATTATGAAGTATTGTTGCCTTCGCTGGCAGTGGGGATTGTAGGATATTTTCTGATTTCCACTCTTCGGATGCAATCCCTTCCCGACGATCTGTATAACATGCTTCTCAAAAGAATCCATTCGGAAGAAGATAAGACACTGACAATCTATATTGAAGTGATGCCTGATTCCTATTTCGAAGGTAAATCAGAGCAAACGATAAACTTACCTTCGGGTTGTAAGGTACAGCATATTTTACGGAATAAGGCGCAGATGCCGTTTTCCGCTTTACGCAGTTTGCAAGCGGGCGATCAGATTGAGTTTGCCATTGACAATGCGGAAGTCGAACAGGTTTATCAGGCATTGGTCAGCCTTTCCTCCGATCCCCGGTGAAAGTATTAAAAGCGAACGCATTGTTTAACGGTAATTTTATTATTTTTGTAAAATAAAATACCGATTGAAAAATGATAACCTTTATTCTAAGCCTGTTGCTATTGATAGCAGGATACTTTCTGTATGGCCGATATGTAGAGAAAGTATTTACTCCCGAAC
Source organism: Bacteroidales bacterium (assembly GCA_036649595.1). GTDB lineage: Bacteria > Bacteroidota > Bacteroidia > Bacteroidales > JAUNSR01 > JAUNSR01. The sequence continues at coordinate 8,818 of JAVWBH010000027.1, read as the reverse complement.
ATGATCGCGTTACACCTGCGCTTCAGCGCCCCGACGGGGTTGACTATGTACCCATGTCAAGTAAAAAGATTTTTCTGATACAATTTTTGAATATAGCCGGTTTGGGACCTATTTTCGGCGCTATCATGGGCGCTATGTACGGGCCTGTCGTTTTTTTATGGATTGTTTTCGGCA
>JAVWBH010000027.1:7399-8634 GCA_036649595.1 Bacteroidales bacterium | reverse complement strand
CTACTCTGCGGCGCGGTTCATGATTTTCTGTCGGCAATGATGTCTTTGCGCAATGAAGGGAAAAGTTTGCCCGAACTGATTGCAAATGAACTGGGTACTACGGCAGGAGTCGTCATGCGGGTCTTGACTACGGTTCTTATGGTATTGGTGGGGGCCGTATTTCTTTCGGGACCTGCCGGCTTACTGACCTCCATGACAAACGGGTTGTTGAGTAATACCGGGTGGATTTTGCTTATTTTCTCCTATTATGTACTCGCTACCTTGTTCCCGGTCGATAAGATCATCGGACGTATCTATCCTGTTTTCGGCTTTGCATTGCTTTTTATGGCAGTAGGTATAATGGGAGCCATCTTTTGGTTTAAGGCCCCGTTACCCGAATTATGGGAAAACTTCCACAATATGAATCCTGATCCTGAAAAATATCCTGTTTTTCCCATGCTTTTTATTACGGTAGCTTGTGGGGCGATCAGTGGTTTTCACGCTACTCAGTCACCGCTGATGGCACGTTGTATCAAAACCGAAAAAGACGGGCGGAAAGTATTTTTCGGAGCAATGGTCGTTGAAGGAATTGTAGCTACGATCTGGGCAGCTGCCGCCATGTGTTTCTTTGGAGGAATGGACGATTTTCAGGGATTTATGGCTTCTCATAACAACAGTGCCGCAGAGGTGGTAAAACATATCTCTTCCGAATGGCTTGGCGCATTGGGGGGCTTTCTCGCTTTGCTGGGTGTTGTGGCTGCACCGATCACATCAGCTGATACTGCTTTCCGCTCTGCACGTCTGATTATTGCCGATTTTATGAAAGTCGGACAAAAGTCTTTTAAAAACAGGATATTGATATCGGCACCGCTATTTATATGTTGTATCATTTTATTGAATGTGAACTTCGATGTTATCTGGCGTTACTTTGCCTGGTGTAACCAGACGCTGGCTGTTTTTACATTATGGAGTATTACACTGTATCTGGCACGTCTTAATAAGAATTACCTCATCGCGTTCTTTCCGGCTGTTTTTATGACGGCCGTATGCGTTACCTATATACTTATTGCACCCGAAGGACTCTCTTTATCTCCGGTTATTTGCTATCCCGCCGGTATTCTTTTTGCATTGGCATCGGGAGCATGGTTTCTGCTCCGGAAACGGAAGGGCAGAACTGTGTTAAAGCCGGCAGAATAGGTTCAAAGGTAAAAGGTACTCCTCATCAGGGTACCTTTTGTCTTTTGACTTAAAATTCG
>JAVWBH010000027.1:375-7389 GCA_036649595.1 Bacteroidales bacterium | reverse complement strand
TTTCATTTTATTCCTTTGGGTATCTGAAAAACAATCTATCAGGTACCATGACGAAAAATACACATCTCACGCTGATCATCTCGCTGATCATGTTCCGGTCTTTCTCTTTGTCTTGTCAGTTAAAGAGCGTCCCGACGCCTGACACCTCCGTAAATTCGGAAACCTATCAGAATCCGGTTGTCGATTATAGCCTGCCTGATCCTACCATCATTCGGGCAAGAGATGGTATGTTTTATCTCTACGCCACAGAAGATATTCGCAATGTGCCGATTCATAAATCGGCAGATCTGATTAACTGGGAGTTTGTTTCAACCGCATTTACAGATCAGACGCGTCCTTCATTCGAGCCCGGAGGGGGTATTTGGGCGCCCGACATCAATTTCATACAGAACAAATACGTGTTGTATTATTCGATGTCGGTATGGGGCGGCGAATGGACATGCGGTATCGGCATCGCTACCGCCGATCATCCCGCCGGACCTTTTCAGGATCAGGGTATGTTGTTCAGAAGCAATGAAATCGGTGTGCAAAATTCAATAGACCCTTTCTTTATAGAGGATAAAGGGCGCAAATACCTTTTCTGGGGGAGTTTTCGCGGTATCTATGGCATTGAATTGACCGAAAACGGACTTGCCATAAAAGATGGTGCGGAAAAAGTACAAATAGCGGGTACGGCATATGAAGGAGTTTATATTTATCCTAAAAATGGCTTTTATTATCTGTTCGCGTCCGTGGGCTCCTGTTGCGAAGGACTTAAAAGTACTTATACTACCGTGGCAGGGCGTTCTGAAAATTTATTCGGACCTTATCTGGATAAATGCGGCAACCGGCTGCTTGAGAATCATCACGAGATATTGATACAAAAAAACAATGCATTTGTGGGTACCGGTCATAATTCTGAAATTATTACCGACAATGCCGGAAACGACTGGTTGTTTTATCATGCCGTAAACGTAAAAAATCCGGCGGGTCGCGTATTGTTGTTAGATCGTGTTTGCTGGCAAGACAACTGGCCTGTTGTCGAGTCTGTATCTCCTTCAGAAAAAGCACTCAAACCTTATTTCTAATTTCCCAATAATCAAAAAAAATACGTGGTATGCATCTGAAATTCATATCTCTCTTAAGTGTATTTGCCGGTGTTGTCATGACCGGTAATGCGATTGAAATCACATCGCTAAACAGCCGCTCTGTATTAAGTCTGAAGGTGCCCGGCAATGAAGCCAAAAGCTTCGTGTTGAATCAGAAAAAGTTAACCGGTCATTTTTGCGACTACGCATTACAAGCAGATACCGCACTTCCGGTATCTGTTTATCAGAAAATTGAAAAACAGGAGGGCAATGCAAACCTGATTCATGTTTATCTGACTGCATTGGATGATGTTTATTTCAATTTCGCACAACAGTTAAACACCGAATTTCCGCACGGCGACGCCCTTTTTTATATGCCCGGTTTTTGGTATCGTAAAAATTTACGTTCGCCCGAAAATGCACCCTCTTTCCATTCTTCCGACAGCTGGACGGTGCGAGAAGATCGTTTAAGTACGCCGCTGACCGGTATTTTTTACGAAAAGACGGGGGAGTATGTAACCGTAACGCGGTTGGACGATTTTAAAAAAGAAGCACTGACGACCCATTCGCAGGGAGATGTGGTCGTATCGGGCGAAACTTCGATCGGATATACCGGATTTGTCAATGACAACGGAACGGCGTCTTTGTCTTTCGGATTTCCGTATCATGAATACCCTAAAACCTATCTGCGAAAGCTTACGCTGGCTCCTGCTACACGGGCCTTTCAGAAGCTGCCTAAAGGAAAAACCATTCATCTTACCTGGAAAGTACAATCCGAAAAATCGAATGATTTTGCCGGCTTTGTAAAGAATGTATGGGAATATAGTTATGATACTTATCGTCCTGAAAAAGTGGATGTACCTTATTCTAATCAGGATATGAAAGAGGTGATGAGTTCTTACTTTACCGAAAGCTTTGTGGCAGAGAAAGATCTGAAATATACATCGGGCGTTCATCTCGAAACGGATAACTGCCGTAAAAAAGGTTCGGCCGAGGTCGGCTTTGTGGGGCGTGTACTTCTGAATGCTTTTAATGCCTATGAATACGGCCTTATTTCGGATAAGCCCCAACTGATAGCCGACAGCCGCGAAATTTGGGAAAGTTATCTGAATAACGGTTTTTCGCCTGCCGGATTTTTTCATGAGTTTGTTGATTTCAATACCGGATATGTAGAAAACACACACAGTATACGGCGCCAGTCGGAAGGGGTGACCGCCCTATTACACTACTTGCAATTTGAAAAGCAGAGCGGCAAAAAACATCCGGAATGGGAAGCGAAGATTAAAGGTTTGCTTGATCAGATTCTCCTTTTACAGCAGGCCGACGGCAGTCTGCCCCGTAAATTTACGGATGATTTATCGGTGTCGGATAAGAGCGGCGGTAGTACGCCTTCCGCAACAATCCCTTTGGTAATGGGATATAAGTATTTTAAAGATAAGAGATATCTGGTGGCGGCGCGCAAAACGGCTGATTATCTGGAAAAAGAATTGATATCAAAGTCCGATTATTTTTCATCTACCCTCGATGCCAATTGCGAAGACAAAGAAGCCTCCTTGTATGCCGCTACCGCGATGTATTATCTGGCACTTGTTTCGAAAGGCGATGAGCGCCGCCACTATGCCGATCTTTGCCGTCAGGCTTCTTATTTTGCTCTATCGTGGTATTATGTATGGGACGTGCCGTTTGCTACCGGTCAGATGTTGGGCGACCTCGGGTTGAAAACAAGAGGCTGGGGGAATGTGTCGGTAGAAAATAACCACATCGATGTATTTGTTTTCGAATTCGGCGATGTGTTGAATTGGCTTTCCAAAGAGTATCAGGAGCCCCGTTTTAGCCGATTTGCTTCTGTAATAGAGTCGTCTATGAAGCAATTGCTCCCTCATGAGGGACATGCTTGCGGGATCGCTAAACGAGGCTTTTATCCCGAAGTGGTACAGCATACCAATTGGGACTACGGGCGAAACGGAAAAGGTTTTTACAACGATATATTTGCTCCGGGCTGGACGGTGGCGTCTTTGTGGGAACTGTTTTCTCCGGGCCGGGCGGAAATATATCTGAAAAACTAAGAGATTGTATTGCCCGTATAAAAAATAGCAAGTATATATTTTAAAAATAAATTTAATATGCAACGTTTCTTTTTTTCAATCGCCGCTCTGCTCGGTATGGCCGGATGCATCACTTCTTGTAAGTCAGACCGTGCGGCACTGCCTGTATACCCGGCTTCTGCTTTTGAATCTGTTATTGATAACAAGCCGGTTACCCTTTATACCCTAGCCAATTCAAACGGCCTTACGCTACAGGTTACAAACTGGGGATGCCGTGTAGTGTCTTTGTGGGTACCTGATCGTCGGGGGAATTTCGACGACATTGTATTGGGTTATGAATCCCTTGATCGTTATTTAAATAATCCCGGTGAGCGTTTTCTCGGCTCTACTATCGGGCGTTATGGCAACCGCATTCATGACGGCCGTTTCGAGTTGAACGGAGAGGCGTATCAACTGTCGCAGTTCAATAACGGACAATGTCTGCACGGCGGTGACAAAGGATTCGATAAGGTGGTATGGAACGTCGACTCCGTCTTTTCCGATAAAATTTATTTTTCTTATCTCTCTCCCGACGGGGAGGAGGGATTTCCCGGCAATTTGCTCGTGAAAATGTCTTACGCCCTTACGCCTCAGAATGAGTTTCGGATTACGTATGATGCACAAACCGATAAGCCGACTCCGGTAAACCTGACGCATCATTCTTTCTTTAACCTGCACGGAGAAGGGAACGGTACAATCAACGACCATATCCTGACCATCGCGGCAGATGCGTATACTCCGGTTGACAGCGTTCTGATTCCGTTGGGCGAAAACATGCCGGTTGCCGATACGCCGTTCGATTTCCGTACGCCGAAGGCGATCGGCAGAGATGTCGACAATCAGGATACACAATTGCAATACGGCAGAGGATATGATCATAATTTTGTGTTAAACAGAAAAAGCAATTCCGAACTGGAGTTTGCCGCCTCTGTTTATGAACCTCAGTCAGGGCGCGTATTGGAAGTCTGGACTACAGAACCGGGGCTTCAGTTTTACGGAGGTAACTTCTTTGAAGGGAAAGTGAACGGCAAGCAAGGTGTTCCTCATCGCTTCAGAGAGTCACTCGCATTGGAAACACAGCATTTCCCGGATTCACCCAATCAACCGGCCTTCCCGTCGACGATCCTGCAACCGGGAGAAAAATACCATCATATCTGCGTGTATAAATTTGCCTGCAAAGATTAAAGGCTTCAGATACGATTCATCAAAAAGAGCTGTCTGCACTTCACAATATGGATTTGCAGACAGCTCTTTTTTTGATTTGATTACAACACTTCCTGTACCGAGGTAACTACTTCGCCATCCAGTAGATTTACGATCCGGTGAGCGAATGTGGCGTCGTGGCAACTGTGGGTAACCATGATAATGGTTGTGCCTTCGCGGTTTAACTCACAAAGCAGATTCATCACTTCTTCGCCGTTTTTACTGTCCAGGTTTCCGGTAGGCTCATCGGCGAGAATGAGTTTCGGATTTGCGATCAACGCCCGGGCAATGGCAACACGTTGTTGCTGACCTCCGGATAACTGTTGCGGGAAGTGCAATGACCGGTGACTGATACTCATGCGCTTCAGAATGGCATTTACCCGTATGCGCCGTTCCTCCTGTTTGATATCCAGATAAGTAAGCGGAAGCTCTACATTTTCATATACGTTTAGCTCGTCGATCAGGTTAAAACTCTGGAATACAAATCCCACGTTCCCTTTCCGGGCCTGAGTCCGTTCTTTTTCGCGCAGGCTGGCCATCTCTTTTCCGTCCAGGTAATAGGTGCCCGAGGTAGGAGTATCTAATAATCCCAATACATTCAACAGCGTTGACTTACCACATCCCGACGGTCCCATTATCGCTACGAATTCGCCTTCTTTTACTTCGAGAGACACCTTATTGAGCGCGATTGTTTCAACTTCCTCTGTGCGGAAGCTTTTACATAACTGATCTATCTTTATCATCGTATTTTTATTTTTAGAATTTATTATTCACTTTTCAATGCCTTAATCGGATTATCGTTGGTCTCACGATAAACCCGCCAGCTCATTACCGCAAGAATAATCAACAGGGCGGTTAGAATGGTTGAAACAAAAAGATACCAGCTTAGCGGTGTTTTTTCGCTGAATTGTTCTTGCCAGTGCCGGGCTACGATTGCCGCGCTACCTGCTCCGGTGAGCAGTGAAGGGATTGCTATTGTCAGAATCTCTTTCAGGAAAAGTTTCAGAATACGACCGGCCGATCCACCGTTAACTTTTCTGATGGCGATCTCTTTCCGGCGTCGGTTCAGCTCGTCGTTGGTATATCCGATCAGTCCGATCAGCGCGATCAGTAACGTCACGATTGATCCGATCATTACTGCATCACGGAAATGCCGGGAATCGGTATACAGGTTTTGAAGTTCGGCCTGCCAGCTATATACCGGTATTTCACGATCCGGCAGTAACTGCCTGATCTGACTTTCTATCTGTAACATCGCTGCGGGAGTTTGATTTTTTAATTTTACGATTACCTTGCTGGACGGCGCCTTTCTATAAAACATGAATGAGGGGCGGTTATCCTGATCGGCGATCGATCCTAACCGGATATTTTCATATACGCCGCAAATGGTATAGCTTTCATTCGACTGACTATGTTCTGTGATACAAATGTTTTTACCAATCACTCCGTCGGTCCATCCTGCTACTGTTTTCATTTTTTCTGCGAAATTACGATCTACCATTACCTGTTTACCAGTATGGGATTCGGCCGAAAAATTACTACCTGCAATAATGGGTATTTTCATCATTTTCAGAAAATCTGTTCCCGTATTGTAGAAATCGGCTCCGTTGAAAAGTTCTTTGGATGTTTCTGGCAGATAGATGTTGTTGCCCGCTATATGTTGGAAAGGGAGTTGTGAGCAAGAAGATACTTGTTCTATCTCCGGTAACGCGGCCAACTCTTCTGCTATTCTTTGCCGCAGGCCGCTGTCTACCCCCTCTAAAGGGATATATATCACGTTTTCGGCCGAATACCCCGGTTCATCGTGCATCATGTCTGAATATTGGCGCCCGATAACAAGGAGTAGCGAACCCAGAAATCCAACTGCAACAAACTGTATCGATAATAATCCGAGTTTCCATAATCGCCTGTTTTCTTTGTGGTTGCGAAAAACGGTTGCTACCGGTATGCGGGTATATAGATATCCCGACAGGATACCGGTTAGTAAAAAGACGGCGATGCAAATCCCGGTGAGCAAAATTGCCCCTTCAGACACAAAAAGTGCTTTTAAGGATACGCCCAGAAGTTCTGATACCTTGTCGCGGAAGATGAGCAGCAACAGCATGCTGATCAAAAGAGCCAGCAATAAATGAATAAAAGACTCTGTAAGAGCCATTCGGCGTATTTCGCGGCTTCCCGCCCCATAACATTTATGTACGGCTATTTCTTTCGACCGGTTCATGATTGCCGACACCACAATCAGCAGGTAGTTCATGACAGCCGTTACAATCAGCGCAAACGCAAGCAAAATCAGCATTGCATTCATCCGTTTTACTTCCGGCGAATTACGATGTAGCTCTTCTATCGGATAGAAAGGATACCAGATATCGACTTCAGCCTTTTTCATCTCTTCCTGCGGCAGGTATTTTGTTTTCATACGTTCGATACCCTCTGTCACCTTCTCCGGCCGGCCGCCCGGGTAGAGTTTGATATAGCCGTAATAACGTTCATTACCCAGCCAGTTCATCGATCCGTCCCAGATGAAGTTGCCTATAGAGGGCATAGACACAATGATGTCATACTTGTTGCTCGAATTTTCGGGTAAGTCTTCGAATACGCCTCCGATCGTGATTACCGGCCCCGGAAAGATTATTTTGCAGACAATGCCCGTTAGTGCAGTC
>JAVWBH010000027.1:0-365 GCA_036649595.1 Bacteroidales bacterium | reverse complement strand
CCGGAAAGGTTTGCAGCGAAAAGGTCTTACCAACCACATCTCCTCCTATTTTTTGCGCGATTGAGCGTGATACCATCGCATACAGAGGTTGGCTCAATACCTTTTTCGGGTTGCCGCTGTATATTTTTCGCGGGAAGATATCAAACAGGCAACTGTCTGCCAAGATCGTGGTAGCACGGTATGTTTTTTTGTCTTGTGTCTGAAAAACGCCGTCTGCCACAATCGTGGTAAAGCGGGTGGCCACCTCGACTTCGGGAGTTTCCTCCTTGATGCCGATCACTGTTCCGCCGCTTATCACCGGCCACTCTTGCAGTTTGTTTTCCATGATGGTGGATTCATAAACCTTATAGATCCGTTCTTTATCC
>JAVWBH010000026.1:4633-15248 GCA_036649595.1 Bacteroidales bacterium | reverse complement strand
CATCACACAGGAACATTCCCGGACTTGATTCGGTCTCGTATTCCTTCATTTGCGCATTATTCAACATTTCTTCCGTAAAAGGGATCTGATTACCGTGAAAATCGATCAGAGCAACCGGATAAATATATTTTTTATGCTCATTATCCTGATAAATATTTCCCTCTACCCGGTTACCTTGTTTATCCCGCATAATTGCACGGATTCCGTCGGCTGTTTCTGACAGCCGTTGCGAACGGTCAATCCAAACGCACTGTAATCCCAGCGTCACCACCATTCTGATCCGGGGAATACTGGTAACCAAACGGAGGTTGGTATTCAAACGCTCGCTTCTACTTCCATTCGAAGAATTTGCCGCACCCGAATAAATGGCTGCATATTTTCTGTTTTGCTGATTAAATAAACCTGTCTTATACTCGAATACGTTACCCTCTTTGGTCCGCTTAATATTCATATAAGCCCCATCCACGATTATACTGGTATGGAGAGCCGGAATCTTTCCCAGATTGACCGTATATTCAATACCCCATTTATCGGTGCGTCCCCGGTTTCCCGGACGCATATAGCCCGAAAAGATCGTGTCTTGTGAATAAGGTACCGGTTGGCCGCCGGCCATCAAAACTCCGTCGGTATATTCGGGCATCGTTTCTGTACGGTCATATACCCGGTACGGAAACATGGTTATATACGGGTCAAGCGTAAATGCATTTTTCAGCTTTTCATTGTAATATACCACACTACCTTTTATACCTGCAATATTCCAGTCCAATCCGATCTCACTATTCGTACTCTTTGGGAGCTTCAGGTCCGGATTAGAGGTATCACGCACAACCTTGGAGGTCATAATTGCTACACCTTCCGAAAAATCAGCATTCTGATAGCTAAAACTAAGGCGGTCTGTATAAAAAGGGTCGGGATATAAATGCATTAATGTTGGCATTTTATGCTGTATCCCCCAACTACCCCGCAAACTCAACCAACGGATACCGGCTGAAGCGGGATTATCTATAAATGTATATTTGATGTTGAAACGCGGATCTAACGCCGTCTTATAATGCAATGCATCCGTCAGGATATTGGCCATTCGGAGTCCGGCTTGTAATTCGACAGATGAGATGCCCAGATCAAGACTGATTTTATCCTCCAGAAACAAAGCATAGTTGTGAATAAAGGGGATATCGGAAAAAGACTGATCCCGATATCCGAGAGGCATATTTTCGCCCCATTTTCCACGTCCATTGTTTCCGATTGAAGACCATTCTGCTCCGATCATCGCTTTATTAAACCAAGGTCCCGATTTATGCGATGCATTCGCGGTAATCTTACCTTGCAGATAAACAGGTTTACCCTCAACATTCCGCTTCTGCGTATAATTGATAGGCGAGAAAGCAGCAAGATGCTCTCCGTCCTCCGGCGAATAAGTTACAGGGATCGGATTTGCTCCTTTATATTCTTTATTTTCTTCATACAATTGATATCCGTAACTTCCGAAGAAATTATAACGCAATCCGGTTATCCATTTTTTATGAAACAGCCAGTTACCAAACATATTCAGGTTAAACTCATTATCCTTATTCTGCACAGATTCGAGCAATGACTTATCCGGGTCATTTTTCGAGTCACTATTGGTGATGTACCCGGAGATTTTGGTATTAAAACTTAATGTGGAATGATTTACATAAAAAGTATTCGAATATCCGAGCTGACTGCTGATGCGATTATAATAATACGGAACAGGGAGTAGTTCGCGGAATGCGCGGGTATAGTCGAAATCCATATTCAGAAACCCTTTATTTATACCTAATCCCAAACCTTTGCCCAATGCGATCGATTTTAATCGCGGGTCGGTTTTTACAGAAACTTCAAAAGGCGAGATTCCGGCTTTGGTAGTCATCAGTACCGCACCCGACGTTAAATCGCCATATTCGGCAGAAGCCACACCCTGTATTACATTGATCGATTCGATCCGGTCGGGCGAAAATTTACGAGTATCCACACCCACGACTCCGGTTTCCGACATATTACTTTCTGTCTTAGCTGTAGAAGGACGCTGTAAATTCGCATCATTCGAAATCCTGGCCCCGTCAATAATCAGCGAAGTACCCAGAGAATTCGACTCATTCGGTTGATTTGTATTTGTTTCTCTGATTGTCAGCATACCGGGCTGGCTCAGATCCGGATTGGAAGACAGTTGTCCGGGTAATAACTGAAGGATATCATGCAAAGAGGTTATCTGCAAATGTTGAATTGCCGTCCGCCCTATCTGCGTTGTATTAGCCAGGGTAACCTGCTGGGCCGTAACCACTACGTTTTTTAACGCCAGGTTCTCCAGTTGCATCTCGAAATGATATTTCGCAGGATTTTCGGCTACCAAAATCATTTGGTCTATTTTACGATACCCCAGACAGGAAACTTCTATTTGCCACTCTCCCTGCGGTACATCTTTCATTGTAAATTCACCCTGTTCGTCTGTTATTGCCCAAATATTCAGCATGGGTAACATTACTACGCCATAGGCAATTTCTTCTTTTGAGAGGAGATCACTCACTTTACCGGAAACAACACGCTTATTATTCACCTGCGCCGCGACAGATGAAAAACAGCAACCGATCAAAAGCATAATGAGTAAAAGGAGTCCCTTCTGTTTTGGGATTTTCATTTAAAGCACTTATTTATTACGAAAACTCATATCCGAGAGATATTATCATAAATATCAGATCACAAAGATATGAATTATAACAAACATTTAGAAATCCATTTTATACGATCAGTCTAAACAAATTATATCGGTCAGAATATTTGTAATTTAATTCCGAACGAAAGGCTCAAATAATCACGGGCACGGATTCGACTATTCGTGACGGCGCTGATTATATACAAGTCGCAGGAACTCAATTCATAAAATGCAGTAATTGATTTGTGCAGCCTTTTCGGATTTGGAATATGATAGATCATCCGTTGCCCTGCAAATACATGAAACCGGATACGAGTTGAGAATTTATAATAATTATCCGGATAACGGCGCGGCTCTTTTTTCCAAAAACGATTATCCAGAATTGAATTCATATATAAGCCGCATGTCAAAGGCTCAATAGCCCAGTTACTTTTTCCCAGGTTAAATTCCCATGGAATATAATTTTGTTTTAATGTAAATGTCACTTTCGCCTCCTGATCTTCGAAGCGGGGCAAAAAACCCAACATTACATCTGTTTCCCAATGATCGCGCCCGTATTCCCAACCCACGCCGAGAGAAATCAATCCCATAGAACCGGCATATTGTATTTTTTGATAACGCGGAATCAGGCGATACCACTGACTTTCATACTTCTGCAATTTTCGGTCATAACCCGATAAACTATCTGACGGAAAAACAAAGCGCCCCGAATTACTTCCCGACAGGTCCTGAATAAGGTTTAAACACAGGAAAAGCAGACCGATTTTAAAAAGAGACCACTTCATATTCATATCCGGTTGCATTAAGAGTAAATAAAAGATAACTCCGCGCTTTCATCGCGGCACAGCCATAATAGAAAATTCCGTCGCCGAAAAGGTCTTCGACACTCAATCTGTGCATATGAGCATGAATACAAAACTGCAAATCAGGCAATTTTCGGATATACATCTGAAAAACATCCGCCACATTATTGTCAAACTGCTCTCCGAAAGGAGGAGTATGCATCGCGACTACAGTTCTTTTTACCGTGGTGTCGGGATCGTTTATCTCGCCTTTGATAAATGAAAAATCAGGCACGGGATGAGAATAGTCGAACTCAAGCGCATTGGTATTGAGACAAACGAATTTCGTATTGCCTGCCACAAAAGAAAAGTTCTCGGGTCCATACATTGATTGATAAACCTTTATACCGTTTCCGATAACATCATGATTACCCAATAAAGCGACATACGGGATTTTGAGCTTTTTCAGAATCCGGTGTACCCATTCAAACTCCGCCGTCATGCCAAAATCAGAAATATCGCCGCCATGCATTACAAAATCAATATCATTCCGCATATTTATATGATTGACAAAATCGTTTGTTTCATCATACCACCGCTGAGTATCGCCCATCCACGCAAAACGAACCACGTCTTCACCCTCACACAAATTTTGGATATTCTGAATGGCTCTCGCATTAATATCCGTCACACCCGACGTGCGCGCATCATAAGGATGATAATCTATCAAATCACATCCTCCAAAAAGAAAGCTCATTATAAGAAAAGAGAAAAAACAACGTATCATAACAACAAGAAACATCACATAAAAAAGGGGCGAATAAATCCGCCCCATAAACTAAAACAATACATTTTAAGCCAAAGCATCTACAGGCTCTTCAGATATAATACGGCGTAACATATTACGCATTATTGTATTTTGAGTAAACAGATCATGTTCAGGCTCTTTGTCGAACTCATGCATCGGGCTCTTAAAGTAGAACGACAACCAGGTCTGGATACCGGAGAATCCACAACGCTGAGCCAGGTCTGTTAAAAGAACAAGGTCAAGGCACAAAGGAGCCGCAAGAATAGAGTCACGGCACAGGAAATCTACCTTTAACTGCATAGGATATCCCATCCAGCCGAAAATATCAATATTATCCCAACCTTCTTTGTTATCCTTACGCGGCGGATAATAGTTGATACGTACTTTGTGATAGATATCACCATAAAGTTCGGGATGCTTTTCGGGACGAAGAATCGTATCGATTACAGACAATTTACTCACCTCTTTTGTTTTGAAAGAAGCCGGATCATCCAATACTTCGCCGTCGCGATTTCCGAGAATATTCGTAGAGAACCAACCGCTCAATCCTAACATACGCGTTTTTAACATCGGAGCCAATACGGTTTTCATCATCGTCTGCCCGGTCTTGAAGTCTTTTCCGCAGATAGGCACATTATTTTTTCTCGCCAGTTCCCAAATAGCCGGCATATCTACCGTCAACGCAGGCGCTCCGTTAATAAACGGTACCGACTCTGCTACGGCAGCATACGCATAACACATACTCGGCGCGATTTCTGGAGAGTTTTCCTTCATCGCTTTTTCCAATGATGCCAGTGTCATATGCGTTTCTGTCATTGGAACATATATTTCCGTACTGGCAGCCCAGATAACAACAAGGCGATCACAACCGTTTTTTGACTTAAAGTCGCGGATATCCTGACGAATCTGTTCAACCATATCCCATTTCGTAGCCGCGTCTTTTACCCAGGTACCATGTAAACGAGTTACAAATTCCTGATCAAAAGCTGCTTTCATCGGTTTTATAGCCTCCAGCTCCGCTTTCACGCCGTCGATATCTTTCTCAGACAATACTTCCGCATGTTTTGCTGCTTCGTATACGTTTTCCGAAAAAATATCCCAGCCGCCGAAAACGATATCTTCGAGTTTCGCCAAAGGAATTACATCTTTTATAAATGGCTCACGTTGCTTCGCTCCGTGTCCTAATGTAATGGTAGATAATTGTGTAATTGAACCGATTGGCTGAGCCAATCCTTTTCGTACGGCAAGCGTACCCGTAACAAATGTTGAAGAAACGGCTCCTCCGAGTCCAACAATGAGAACACCTAACTTTCCGTTAGCACTTTTTACATTAATCTTTTCCATGTTATTTTTGATTAATAGCTTTTTTGTCTAAGCACTTTATCATAGAGCTAAATTTCAGACCTAAATTTATTTCATTTAACGCAAATAAAAGAATATTACAAATATAAAAAGCCTTTTATTCGCTAAAAAGGTCAATTTTATCACTTAATTAGCCGATCCTTCGTATTTTAAGTTTAGCGAAAAAATAAAACCATAGAGTGAATAAACTACCGGCTTTCTTGAAAAGGCAATAAAGGACAATCTTTCGGCGGGATAAACCTTTGTGAATGTAAAAATTTATCAGATTTTTGTAAGCTCAAAAGTTTTTAATAAAAACGACAAAAGGCTCGTTGAAAAACGTAAATGAACAGATTTAATGAAGAAACAGATTATATACATTATTCTGATACTATTCTGGTTTTGTTGTCCTGCGTGGGGACAGACACGCTTGATAGAAGGAATCATAAAAGATTCATTAACACAACAGCCCCTCGGGTATGTTTCGGTTTATTTAAAAGGTACTACGCATGGTGCCATGACCGATGACAACGGTATTTTCAGGTTAGATGCTTCCGGCCGTCAGGTACTGGTTGTTTCCTGCATCGGCTACAAAGAATATACAGCTCCCGTATCTTCCTTCAAAAATAATCCGATCACCATTTTACTGGCTCCCTCCCAATATCAGTTGGCGGAAGTACAGGTCAAACCGAAAAAAGAGAAGTATAAAAAGAAAGGTAATCCGGCCGTAGAATTTGTGCGCCGCATTATTGATAACCGAAAAGCAGGCGATCCTCATTCGAAAGATTATTATTCCTTTCAACGCTACGAAAAACTGACCTATGCACTGAATGACTTCGACAGTATACAACAACAGAAATGGCTTTACCGTAAATTCGGATTTTTGAAGAACTACGTCGATACTTCCGAAATATCCCATAAGCCGATTCTGACGGTCTCTACAAAAGAGATGATTGAAAATAATTACTTTCGGAAAGATCCTGAATCGACAAAAAAAGTCATAGAAGCCTATAAGCATGACGGATTGGATGAGATGTTACCGGAAGAGAGTATTAATGCACTCTTCGGAGAAGCATTTAAAGAAATCGATATTTTCCAGAATGATATCTCCCTGTTTTTTAACCGTTTTGTCAGCCCGTTATCCTCTATGGGCCCTAATTTCTATAAGTACTATCTGCTGGATACGTTAATGATAGACGGGGTGAAATGCCAGGATCTGGGATTTGTTCCGATGGTATCCGAATCCTTTGGTTTTACCGGCCACCTGTACGTAGCTCTTGACTCTACCTATTTTGTCAAAAAGGCTCAACTCAATGTGCCACACGATATAAATCTGAACTTTGTAGACAAGATGAGCATCGTGCAAGAATATGAGCGAACACCCGAAAACATCCGTTTGATTCAAAAAGATGATATTGCCATTGAGTTTAAGTTGGTAGACCAAACGCGTGGTATTTATGCCCGACGTACCAACACATACCGAAAACATCGGTTCGAAGCTCCAGACCCGGCTATCTTCAAACAGGAGGCACCCGTGATTACACTGGATGAAGCACGGTTCAGAGAAGAAGACTACTGGAAAGATAATCGACACATCGCAATTCGCGAAAAAGAAAATGCCGTACAAAAGCTGCTGATTAACCTGCGGGAGGTACCGTTATTTTATTATTCCGAGAAATTCATCTCCATGATTGTAGGCGGGTATATTCCTACGGCCGCCGAAAAAAGTAAAGTCGATATCGGTCCGATCAATACAATGATCAGCGGAAACTCATTCGAAGGAGCGCGTTTTCGTATAGGCGGTATCACATCTGCTTATTTAAATAAAAACTGGTTCGGATCCGGTTATGTGGCATACGGAACACGTGATGAAGAATTTAAGTACAAGGCACAGCTGGAATACAGCTTTATCGACAAAAAAGAACATGCAAATGAATTCCCGATTCATTCGATCCGGGCTTCTTATATGTATGATATCGATCAATTAGGTCAGCAGTATTTATTTACAAATAAAGATAATATCGTTTTATCACTGAAAAGGAAAAGCGACGACCGGGTAACCTATTTGCGAAAAGCGGAGATCAGCTATCAGCGAGAACACTATTCGGGACTTTCTTATAACATCAACTTGCGTAATAAAACGGAATATGCAACCAACTGTGTACAATTCAATCAATTATTACCAGACGGCAGCCTCCGAATGCTCAATAAATACCAAATGACAGAGGCTGAATTCAAAATCCGCTACGCACCACGGGAAAAATTCTACCAGATGAAAACCCGTCGTATCCCGATCACTCCTGAGACGCCCGTATTTTACGCCTCACACATCACGGCAAAAAAAGGATGGTTAGGATCCGATTATACATACAACCGCACCGAAGTGGGATTCGAGAAAAGATTCTGGCTTTCGGCATTCGGATACATACAAACTTATGTCAATGCGGGTAAGATATGGGATGCGGTACCCTTCCCGATGCTTTCATTACCGAATGCCAACCTGTCTTATACAATTCAGCCGCAATCGTACTCTTTGATGAATGCGGTAGAGTTTATAAATGACGAATATGCATCCTGGGACGTTACCTATTTTATGAACGGATGGTTGTTTAACCGGGTGCCTTTATTGAAATTCCTGAAATGGAGGGAAGTCATCTCCTTCAGAGGACTATTCGGGAACTTAAGTGATAAAAATCTGCCGCAAAATAATTCTTCCCTTTTTATATTCCCCGAAGGATCTTATAAAATGGGAAAAACACCTTATATGGAAGCTTCTGTCGGCATTGAAAATATCTTTAAACTGATGCGGCTCGATTATGTATGGCGCCTGTCGTATCGCAATCATCCGAATATTGATACACGGGGAATACGTGTAAGTATGCACGTTACCTTCTAAATCAATTTTTAATTTTATATTTGCGATCAGGTTACTTAATCGATCTGTTATGTTAAAACACAAATTATTATATCTCACATTAACGGCAGTCTCTATGACTGCCTTTTCTCAGTCCGGACCGGAACGCACATTCCAGATTCCGGTGAAAGCGCCCTATTTTCTGAGTGGAAATTTTGCCGAGCTACGCAATAATCATTTTCATTCGGGTATTGATTTTAAGACACAAGGGTCAACCGGACATCCGATATATAGTTTTGACGAAGGTTGGGTATCACGCATCTCTGTATCTCCGTGGGGATACGGAAATGCCGTTTATATATCTCATCATAACGGGATGACCACCGTTTATGCCCATCTGCTCTCTTTTGCCCCGGCTATTGCAAAAGCGGTTAAAGAATATCAGTATGAACATGAAACTTTCGCGGTCGATTTCAAACCGGCGAAAGGGTTGTTGCCGGTAGGGCGGGGCGAGGTGATTGCCAAAAGCGGAAATTCAGGCAGTTCGGGCGGCCCGCATCTTCACTTCGAAATACGTGATACGGCAAGCGAAGAAGCTGTCGATCCGTTACCTTACTTCATTAACAAGATAAAAGATACAACGAAACCGGATCTGCGTGCCATACGTATTTACCCTCTCGAAGGCATTGTAAACGGAGCAACAGCCCCGGTGACCACCACTCCCGTACGCAGGGAGGACGGATCGACCGGACTGAGTAAGCCTGTTACGGCATGGGGGAAAATCGGTATCGGCGTAAAAGCTTATGACCGCATGGATAGTACGTATAACATTTACGGAGTAAAGCAGGTACGCATGTTCGTTAACGACACATTGCACTTTTCGATGCAACAAAACAGATTTGCCTTTGCCGATACACGTTATCTGAATTCTTTGATCGACTATGCAGACTGGCGCAATCGCAGATCAATGGTTATGAAGCTCTTTGTTGAGCCGGGAAACCGGTTAACCTGCTACCGACAGCTAACCGACCGGGGCGAAATTACAATTGATGAGGAAAAGCCCTATAAAATCCGTCTGGAACTTTCAGATGCGCACGGAAATAAGAAGATATTGCCTTTTACCATTCAGGGAAAGAAACAGCCGCTCCCTCCCGCACCCCAACACGGAGAACATTATTTCGCATTCGACCGGGAGAATGAATTCGCAACGGATAGTTTCCGTATTCATTTTCCGGAAGGGGTATTCTATCAAAATGTCGATTTTGAATACCATAAAACGAAATCGGCAAAAGGATATTCCGATCTGCACCGCGTACATACACCGACAACACCTCTTCACAAAGGTTGCGACATGCATATTACCCTGACAAAGGATCCGCTTGCGGATAAATCGAAATATTATCTTGCCTTGATGAACGGAGATAATCCGTCATTCGTCCCGGGCAAATATGAAGCGGGTAAAATGAATGCCTCCGTGCGTGTATTCGGATCTTATCAGGTAATGGCCGATACGATTGCTCCCGCTCTGTCACCTGTACAACCTGAAAAATGGGGAAAAACAGGACAGATACGTTACCGAATGTCCGACGGTCAGTCGGGTATTAAAAGCTGGCGCGGAGAAGTCGACGGACAATTTGCCCTGTTCGAATACGACGGTAAATCGAGCATCATTGTTTATAAAATCGATAGTCAAAAGATCGGAAAAGGAAAAAAACATACTCTTTCTGTCACATTAACCGACAATTGTGGTAACGAGAAGCGCGATGAACGTTCGTTTTATTGGTAATTTTTTATTTCTTTGTACTTCTAAACAATCAATCCACAAGATAATATAAAATCGCCATAACTCACCAAAAGCTGAGATATCCGGCATAGGGTATATAAAAGGCGCATTTGTACCTTGATGTTTAAAATTAAATTATATATAAATGAATAAAATTCTCATTTGTTGCGTAGCTCTTCTGGGGCTATGCTGGGGTGAATCGCATGCCTGCACCAGTCTGTTGGTTGGAAAAAAAGCTTCGGCAGACGGTTCTACAATGATCACTTATGCGGCAGATTCACAT
This sequence comes from Bacteroidales bacterium, assembly GCA_036649595.1. Classification (GTDB taxonomy): domain Bacteria; phylum Bacteroidota; class Bacteroidia; order Bacteroidales; family JAUNSR01; genus JAUNSR01. The sequence goes on along the minus strand of JAVWBH010000026.1, from coordinate 4,726 downwards.
GTCCTTTTCGGCGAACTGTATCATTGGCCTGCAGCTACACATCCTAAAGGGACAATGCTCGACATTTACGAATGGGATACAAATAAATATCTG
>JAVWBH010000026.1:2428-4623 GCA_036649595.1 Bacteroidales bacterium | reverse complement strand
ATTCGGTTACCGGAAATATGAACGAGCATCAGCTGGCTATTTCGGAATCAACCTGGGGAGGCCGTGAAGAATTAGTCGACACGACCGGTATCATGGATTACGGCTCATTGATTTATGTTACGCTACAGCGTGCAAAGACTGCCCGCGAAGCAATTAAGACCATGACCGACCTGGTCAAAGAATACGGATATTACAGCTCCGGAGAATCGTTTTCTATTGCCGACCCCAATGAGGTATGGGTAATGGAGATGATTGGTAAAGGCCCCCATAACAAAGGAGCCGTATGGGTTGCCGTTCGTATTCCGGACGACTGCATTGCCGCCCATGCAAACCAGGCACGTATTCATACTTTTCCGCTCGACGATAAAGAAAATTGCATTTATTCGGCAGACGTGATCTCTTTTGCCCGTGAAAAAGGATATTTCAACGGGTTAAACCGCGATTTCAGCTTCTCTGCGGCATATGCACCGGCAGATTTCAGCGCGTTAAGAGGATGCGACGCACGCGTATGGTCATTCTTCAACCGATTTAAAAAAGGAATGGATATTTATCTGCCTTACCTGAAAGGGGAAGATAAAAACCCGATGCCTCTATATGTAAAACCCGACACACTGCTTTCGGTACGGGATGTACAAAACATGATGCGCGACCATTTTGAAGATACGCCGTTCGATATGACACAAGATATCGGAGCCGGTCCGTTCGGAGTTCCTTACCGTTTCCGTCCGATGACATTTAAGGTGGATTCTACTACCTATACGAATGAACGGGCAATTGCCACCCAGCAAACCGGATTCTCATTCGTTGCCCAAATGCGTAGCTGGCTGCCTGCCCCGATCGGAGGAATACTTTGGTTCGGAGTAGATGACGCCAATACATGTGTATATGTTCCGATGTATTGCGGTATGACGGAGATTCCGGAATGCTATCAGGTAGGAAACGGCGACATGTATACCCTGTCATGGACTTCAGCGTTCTGGGTACACAACTGGGTAGCCAATCAGGCATATTACCGTTATAATCAGATGATCGGGGATATCCGCAATCTGCAGAACCAGTTGGAAGGTAAGTTCGAAACAATGCAACCTACGATTGAAAAAGCGGCGATGGCGCTTTATGAGATAAATCCAAAAGAAGCGATCAGTTATCTAAATCATTATTCGGTTACCGAAGCACAAAATGCTACGGCAAACTGGAAGCAATTAGGTGATTACCTACTGATTAAATTCCTGGACGGAAATGTAAAAAAAGAAAAAGACGGACAGTTTGAGCGCACTCCGTACGGAGGAGCTGCTTATCCTAAGTTTCCGGGATATTCTGAAGAGTATTACCGCTCGGTGGCAAAAGATGCCGGTGACCGATTAAAAGTTACATTCTAAAAACGAAAATCATAACTTTTATAAAAACCACGACCCTATCCGTTTGACCGGACAGGGTCGTTGTTTTTTTATACCCATACCTTCCGGTCGATTGACTTTCCAAATATCAGATAGCCTGTTCTGCTGAACTAATAAGGAGATAAAATGTTCTTTAAAAAAAATATACCTATGAAAGCAGAGCAGACTACAGATTATTCAAAGATTAAAGTAGCGGGATTAATCATCACCCTCGGTATCGTTTATGGCGATCTGGGGACCTCTCCGCTTTATACAATGCAAGCCATCATGCAATCGGCCGATAAAATAGACCGCTCTTTTATTTTGGGCGCATTATCTTGTGTTTTCTGGACGATCATGCTGGAGGCAACTTTCAAATATGTATTTATTACGCTAAAGGCGAGCAACAAAGGAGAAGGGGGAATATTCTCTCTTTTTACGATGGTAAAGAGTCGAAAAAGTGCTTTTCTGATCGCCATTATCGGAGCTTGTGCATTGATGGCCGACGGTGTTATCACCCCTGCCATTACGGTAACATCCTCAATGGAAGGGCTTCAGCTGTTTTCAAAAAATGTGCCGGTCGTGGGGCTTGTCATCATCATTCTGACCATGATCTTCCTGATTCAGTCTTTCGGAACAAAACGAATCGGAAAACTGTTCGGTCCGGTAATGTTTACCTGGTTTCTGATGCTGTTTATACTTGGCCTGATTCCGCTGATTAAGAATCCGGAGGTATTAAAGGCGATCAGTCCGACCTACGCTATCCATACGATTATTCATAATCCGCATGTTCTGAAATTACTGGGAGCTGTGTTCTTG
>JAVWBH010000026.1:0-2418 GCA_036649595.1 Bacteroidales bacterium | reverse complement strand
GAAGCTTTGTATTCCGATCTGGGCCATGTCGGTATGAAAAATATTCAGATAACCTGGGGATTCGTATCAACGGCTCTCCTGGTCAATTACTTCGGACAGGGAGCATGGCTTCTGTCTGAGCACCACACCATATCCGCCAGCGTAAATCCGTTTTTTGCAATTATGCCGGGCTGGTTTCTGATTATCGGAGTAATCATCGCCACAATGGCAGCCATCATTGCCAGTCAGGCCCTGATCACAGGTACTTTCACCATTATTTCAGAAGCAATTTCGCTCAATTTCTTCCCCAAAATCCGTATTAACTATCCGACCAACCTGAAGCGTCAAATGTATATACCCGAAGTAAACTGGGCATTGTATATTTGTTGTTTATTTGTTGTCGTATATTTTCAGAACTCCTCATCGATGGAATCCGCTTATGGGCTTTCGATTTCCATTGCCATGATCTGTACTTCAATCTTACTGATATATTATTTATATAAACGGGTTCCGCTTTGGTGTGTGATTCTGTATACCGCTGTTTATGCCGTCATTGAGTTAGGATTCCTGACTGCCAATATCACAAAATTCTTTACCGGAGGGTGGGTTACCATTCTGCTTACCGTATTGTATATATCCATCATGTACACATGGTCGAGGGCTTCCGGTATCGTGAGCCGCTTCATATTATACCGGGATATAAAAAACTTTACTCCTACCCTTAAAAACATGCAGACAGACAATACATTGCCGCAGTTTGCTTCTAACCTGATTTATACGACCGAATCGAAAGATCCGACAAAAATAGAAGATACCATTCTCTATTCAATTTTAAGAAAACCAAAACGAGCCGCAACTTATTGGTTTATCCATACAGAAACCGTTGACCTACCTCACAATCTGACTTATAAATTGACGGAGATCGCGCCCGGACTGGTTTATCGAATCGATATGAATTTCGGATTTAAAGATGAAAGAAAAGTGAATCTCTATTTTAACGAGATTCTGCGAAACATGAATGCAAATAACAGTTTTGATCTTTTAAGCACGCATCCGTCGCTGAAGCAGGATAAGATACTTACCGACTTTCATTTTATCGTAATAGATAATATTCAAAATTATGATTACAGTTTCCCGGTACGCCACCAGTTGATCATGACTTATTACTTCTTACTAAAACGCATTCTGGTTAAAGAAATAAGCTATCTGGGATTAGATGAAACCATTACAACGATAGAGGAAATCCCGCTTATGTCTGCAACCGAAATTAAATCCGGATCTGACAATTTACAGGAAACAATTTCTGTTCAAAACAGCCTGGATATAGATCCGAAGCAAACCGACCAGATCAAACCGATATAAAACTGCCATTTTATACACATTCCACACCCGCTTTGTAGAAATATTCCACATTGGGGTGTGGAATATTTTTTATTTCCACACTTCCGCATTCAGCGGACCTTTTCGCCAAATAAAACACAAAAAACTGATTTACAGACACAAAAAAAATTACAACCGCAAAGCAACTAATTCTGGCATACATTTCGTATGTAATGAATACAGAATCGGTTTTTTACTATTTTCGAAAAACGCTTCGGTTTAACCTATTGAAAATCCGGATATATTCGGAAAAATGTATTCAAATGCGAAATCTGATAAAGAACATTATGATCGTTACGGCCATTGCTTTTTTTGGCCTCACTATCTTTCTCATTGTCAATACATTTATCTATACTCTTTAAAATAGCAAAACAGACATAACAAAATTTACTTAATAGCATAGCGTTTTTTAGATTAGTTAAGAAAGGTTGAATTTGAAGGTTCTCCACTTTATGAACTGAAGTTTTTAGTAGCTTCATCTTCATAAATGTGGAGAACTCCTTTTTTATACAAATTCCTTACATAATTCAATTATAATGGCTACGATCTTATTGGTAGAAGACGATGTTTCTTTTTGCTTAATGTTGAAAACCTGGTTACAGAAGCGAGGTTTCAAAATACAAGAGGCTTTTTCGTGTCGGGACGCCTTCAAATGTCTGAAAGATCAGTCTTTTGATTTGGTACTGACTGATATGCGCCTGCCGGATCAGGATGGATTATTTCTGCTTAATCACCTGAAATCGGTACAACCGTCAACACCTGTTATCTTAATGACCGGATACGCGGAAATACCTACCGCCGTACAAGCTATTAAAGCCGGAGCATTCGATTATGTTACAAAGCCGTTCTTACCAGAACAAATTCTTGCGAAAATAGAAGACGCGCTGAGCTTACCCGATGCAGATACTACCCACAAATCAACTGCATTTCATTATATTACCGGTAACACACCCGGTGCGATCCGGCTGGCAGATGCAATCCGGCTTGTCGCTCCTACCAGAATGAGTGTACTGATTCGGGGCGAAAGCGGCACCGGTAAAGAGTACATCGCCCGGATGA
>JAVWBH010000025.1:12565-15872 GCA_036649595.1 Bacteroidales bacterium | reverse complement strand
AATACTCTGTACGATTGGAATCTGAGCCAGTAAAGGCATATCTAACTCTTCAGCCAGCTGCTTCACGCCCTCTTTACCAAACAAATAGTATTTATTTTCAGGAAGCTCGGCCGGAGTAAACCAGGCCATATTTTCAATCAGACCCAAAACAGGCACATTCACTTTATCATTACGGAACATGTCGATTCCTTTACGGGCATCCGCCAGGGCAACTTCTTGCGGCGTACTTACCACAACCGCTCCGGTCAATGCCAGAGTCTGTACAATTGTCAGATGAATATCACTGGTACCAGGCGGCAGATCGATCAGGAAATAATCCAGTTCGCCCCAATGGGCATCGGCAATCAGCTGTTTCAGCGCATTTCCCGCCATAGAACCGCGCCATACCGTCGCATTTTTGGGATCTACGAAGAATCCTACCGAAAGCAGTTTTACGCCATGGCTCTCTGCCGGAATAATCAGGTCGCGTCCGTCGATATTTTCGAGATACGGGCGTGCATCCTCTACCCCAAACATTTTCGGCACAGAAGGACCGAACACATCGGCATCCAGCAAACCAACCTTATAACCCTGTTTTGCCAATGCTACAGCCAGATTGGCAGAAACAGTCGATTTACCCACTCCTCCTTTACCGGAAGAAACGGCAATGATATTTTTCACCTGCGGAAGCAGTTTATCCGGCTCAGGGCGTGGAGCCTGTTTGGCCTTCACACTGATATTTCCTTTGATATCCACCGGTTCGCCGGCAAAAGCCGTAATCGCAGCTTCAGCTGCCTTTACCACCGATTTGATAAACGGATCGTTCGGTTTATCGAAGATCAGGGAGAAGGTTACTTTAGTACCTTCAATCCGCATATCATCTTCTACCATTCCGGCTTCCACCAGATTTTTCCCTGTTCCGGGATAACGCACCTGTTCGAGTGCGTCGAGTATTAATTTCGGATATAATGCCATAAAATCAGGAGATTTATTTTCCCATCGCATTACCGCTGCGCTTGCTGCGGTTATAACTGCGATAAGAATCGAGTTCAATTTCCACGTCCGGTTCTACGAAAGGATCGCATACCCGGGGTTGGAATTTAATATATTTAATCGGTATGCCGCGATCCATCCACTGCTGCTCGTAGTAAGTCTGGATTGAAAGCAATACCTCATCATTGATATCAGAGTGATACAGATCGTCGGTACGGTAAAGTACCGGGAAATCGTTGGCTTTAACCATCTCCGAAGTATATGTAAACAGGAAGTTACTGTCACATTTCAGGTGTATAATACCCTCCGGATTGAGTAACTGAAGATACAATTGCATGAAGCGGGTAGATGTAAGTCGCTTGGTTACTTTTTTCATCTGCGGATCGGGGAAAGTAATCCAGATCTCGGCTACTTCATTTTCAGCAAAGAAGTGGTGAATCAACTCAATGCTGGTACGCAAAAACGCGACATTCGACAAACCTTCTTCTAATGAAGCTTTTGCCCCGGTCCACATACGCGCACCTTTGATATCTACGCCGATAAAGTTTTTATCCGGATATTTGCGGGCCAATCCGACTGCATATTCGCCTTTTCCGCACCCCAGTTCGAGTACGATCGGATTATCATTCTTAAAAAATTCTTTACCCCACTTACCTTTCATTTCGAACCCCTGTTCTTTCAATACCGCGAACGGATACTGAAACACATGCGGATACGAACTCATATCATCAAATTTCTGTAACTTATTCTTTCCCATACGGATTAATTGTCTTTCGGTGCAAATATAAAGAAAATACCGCTATCCGTTTGTGAATGGATAGCATAAACAGGCAGATTAATTGCTTTTCAAAATCGGGGGTTCGGTGTATCTTTGCCGCATGACATTTGAAATTCTTTATCAAGACGATTATTTTATCGCCATCAACAAACCGGGAGGGCTGCTGGTGCATCGCACCCGTATTGCCGAAGAGGAGTCTGTTTTTATTCTCCAGCTTTTGCGTGACCAGGTACAGCGACACCTCTATCCGGTACATCGGCTCGACCGCCCCACATCGGGCGTACTGCTTTTTGCATTCGACGCAGCCACGGCCCGCACATTGAGCGAGGCGCTGGTGTCGGGTGAAGTAAAAAAAGAGTATCGGGCATTGGTAAGGGGATGGCTTTCGGCTCCTGTCGACCTGAATTATCCGGTAAAGAACGACCGCGGAAATTTACAGGAAGCACATACGGAGTTCGTTCCGCGCGAATATTTTGTGATGTACCGTCCTATCGGCAACTATCCGTCAGCCCGCTATTCGGTGGTATCTTGTTTTCCGCACAGCGGGCGGTGGCATCAGATCCGGCAACACCTCGCCCATCTGCGCCATTACATTGTAAACGACCGGGTACACGGCGACGGGAAACACAACCGCGTATTTAAAGAGGAGTTAGGCATCGAGCCGCTTTTTCTGCATGCCCGGTATCTGATACTGCCGCATCCGGTATCCGGCGAAAGGATTTGCCTAAAAGCACAATTCCCCGAACACTGGCAAGCATTCAGGGAATTGGCAATCGTTGAAACAACCGGGGGCGAAACGAAATGATCAGTTTTGCAGATACCAGTCGCGGAAATCTTTCCAGAAAGTAACGTTTCCATTATTTCCTTTGGCTTCTTCGCCGGGCTGAGATGCAGGCTGATGGTCTACCCCCTGTAGTTTTTCTTTAGAACGCAGAAACTCTTCAAACAGCGATTTCGCGTCTTCACTGGTAAAGATAAGCCGGCCGAAAAGCGGGTAAATATCGCGTGAAATACTCCATAACCTAAAAATCATTTCGGCCCATTGGTCGTCCTGTACTTCATTATCAAAGGTTGTGTACATGATTTTGTAAACAATCTGAGTGGTCTGTGAAATAATAATACTACCGTAATTGAGCGATTCATTAAATGAATTAAGCAACTCGAGCGCCTGATACTTACGCGATTCGGTTACATTCATATTTAAAAAGCTAAAAAAGCCAATGCGTTTTTCATGTTCAAAATCCACCACAATTTCAATTGTCCCCATATCAATATTGTAGCCGAAGCGAACCAGCTTAGCTTTCTCATTGTCTTCAAACCTTATTTCATTCGCCTGCAGGTAAGCAATAAAATTCTTATAGTTAGCATCCATATCGTTCTGTTATTCATTTCCTTCTATCAGAATAACAAGCATTGAGAGTGAGCGTTCGTACAAGAGCCGTAAAAAAACGAAATGGTATCGTAAAAAGGTTAAGAGGAAAAAGACGCTATTCTATCCTATAACTGCAGATTCAGATATCGGATTTAAAACAACAGGCTCAATCAACCATGCCAGAA
>JAVWBH010000025.1:0-12555 GCA_036649595.1 Bacteroidales bacterium | reverse complement strand
TTTCAATCGGATACTTATCCTTGAAATGAATGGAAAACCGCTGCATCGCTTTTGCCAGATGTTTTTCGACCGCTGTCGTTGATATTTGCAGCTGATCGGCAATCTCTCTGTTTTTTAACCCCTCAAAACGGCTTAAGATAAAAACCTGACGACATCTATCTGGCAATTGATCGACTACTAATGTTATTTGTTCTTTCAATTCTTCATAAAGAAGTTTATGCTCCGCTTCCAGGCCAAAGTCAACAGAATACAGCCGTTCCTCACCTTCACTTGCCGCAAGAAATTCCAATTGGAATTTTTGAACAACGATTTCATGTTTAATATGATTCATACAACTATTACGAACCATCGCAAATAAAAAAGATGGGACCGAGACAGACTGTACTGTAATTCTCTTCTCCCATAAATTAATAAAGCATTCTTGCACAATATCCTGAACAATATCTTCATCTTTTATATATCTCAAACCAAAGCCTTTTAATCGCTTAAAGTATTTTTTATATATAAATTCAAAGGCTTTATGATTCCCCCTTTTAAATTCTTGCGTTAAAATAAAATCGTTGTTGTATTGTTCCATATCAGTGTTGAGAACGCGTAAATACGTTTAATTATATAAAACTAACATACTATCTTAAAATATCATCATTATCCTTTTATTTTTTTATCGTAGAAACTAAGTGCTGAAATTCGGTAAAAAAGAGACAATGCGTAGTTCTGTCGCACAGAATATACGCATTGTCCTCATTTATATTTTATTTCACTTTCACGTCTATCCCTTCAACTTTGAAAATAGGATCTTTCAGAGACGTAACAGGGTTATCGAGTATTCTTAATCCGGAGAACTCAATGCCGGTCATCGTTCCCGTAGAGGAATTCTTTATTACAATAAATGCTTCCGGGCCCTTGGTATATTGAATATCTTCAAAGGTAACATTTTTAATATGTCCGCCTCCGCTTCCCCAATCCCGGGCCGGGATCAACTCAATCCAAATAAGGCTTTCATAAACATCTTCTACCCTGATATTTTTATATGATATGTCTGAAATATGTGAATTACCACAATGATGAATTGAGATCGCGGCATGTTTCATATTTTTATTCAGCACTGGTTCTTTTCGTATAATATCGATATTTTCATAATGAATATTACGTACATATTCGCCATCCAACTCCCAGCCTATTTCCAGAGCATTCCCTTTGGTACCACTCCAAAACACTGAATTTTTTACCGTTATATTCTCAACATTACCCGCAAAACCATATTTGTTGGTTTTAAAGGCCAAACAATCATCGTCATTATGAATATACAGATCGTCTAAAACAACATTTGAAGTCCCGACAATGTCCACTCCGTCCGAATACATGTCTGAAGAAAGGACTTTAATATTTTTCATATTCACCCCGTCGCACTCAAAAAAAGAGCTGGTCCAACCCGTACGGCTCATCAAAATAGGCCCTTGAACAGAGATATTACTACATCTTTCAACTTGAATTGCTTTCTGAGCATTACGTCCGTCAATGATACCGTATCCCAAAATCCGGATATTTTTTTTACCATTAGCATAAAAATACCCTTCGATAAAGGCTTCGTCTTCTAAAAATACCGTTACATTATCTTCTGTAATCTCGTATTTTCCAATTTTATGCACCCCTTTTTGAAAACGTATAACATTGCCGACAAGTGACTGCCATTCTTTGGGAGCTTGTTCATTTGCAAATAAGTATACCGGATTCTTTACATTATCATTTACAATGACTGTCGCCTTACATGGGCTAACGTTTTCTAATATCACCTTATTACCTTTGAACTGAGTAGTAATACCCAGATTTGCAGGCCGAACCTCCACTTTATTTACAGCAATGGCCCCCATATTCAGTTCTATCCGCGCATTCGGTTTTAAAAGGACAAATTGTGCATATTGTCCCATATCCGCAGAACGCATCGTAAAATCCTTACCCTGAACCAATGTATATGGTTTTTCAACAGGATCCTTTGGACCCTCGTCACCAGAACTACAACCGGTAGGAATAAATAATACGCCCAACATCCAAAACGTATAGGCTATCAATTGCCAAAACTGATTCATATTCATATTCATATTCTTATTTTTCATACGTATATCATTATTTTTTTACATTAAAGTCAAATGCGCCATTTATATACCTTTGGTATCTCAACTTTAGGTGAGAGATGGCAATTTTATTTTTATTCCGGAATGATTACTCTTTTATTTCTGTTATCTCGATAACCATACTATCATATTCCCTTTTTAAAGGAAGATAAAGACCTTCAGTCATCAGAAATCTGCCGCTAATGGCTTTTCCATCCTGTACAAAACGAGACTTCCCTTGTAATTTTTTATTGATCTCTGTTAATCTGTATTTTTTCAGGGGATCCAGACCATCCATTTTATAACGAACAGGAGCCTGTTGCACGAACGCATCTATTTGATATGCAAAAAATACCGCCCGGTTTTTAAGTGAGTCCACATACATCAGAGAGGCCGTGCGCCGATTTTCATAAGGAGATATTAAACGATATAAATCGCCTAATTGAACTAACTCACGAACTGATTTATAAGCTTCGATTGCAGCTTTTGCCGCTTCTTTCTCACCTTTTGAAAGTTTTCCGGGATCCATCTCCATGCCTAAACGGCCGGTCATCGCCACATCAAACCTGAATTTCAACGGAACAATACGGCCAGACTGATGATTCGGAGATGCACTAACATGGGCCGCCATCGTATTTGCGGGGTAAAAACACTGAAATCCCCACTGAGTATACAAACGCTGAACCGCATCGGTATTATCACTTGTCCAGAATTCATTGAAATAAGGCATATAGGCATAATTTACCCGTCCGCCGCCTCCGGCACATGCCTGCATAATAACATCGGGATATTTACTCCGAATCCGTTCAAACACTTTTGTTAATCCTCGATGATATTCAATATACAAATGCGATTGTTTATTGGCCGGTAAATAAGATGATCCATAATCCTGAAGCGACATATTGGTATCCCATTTTATATATGCAATTTGCGGATAGTCAGTTAATAGTCTGTCAACAATATCATAAACATAGTCGCGGACTTCGGGATTTGTCATATCCAATACTAACTGAGAGCCGCCGCGCCCGACGCCGGGAGTACGATTGGGATGATGTAATACCCAATGGGGCTTTTCTTCATATAACTCACTCTGCAAATTCGTCATTTCCGGCTCAATCCAAATTCCGAATCTGAGGTTATTCTGTTGAGCACAGTCGATCAGACCTTCAATACCGTCCGGTAATTTTTCGCGACAAACAGTCCAATCGCCTAAACTTGTTTTATCATTATTACGAGGATACTTGTTCCCAAACCAGCCATCATCCATCACAAACATTTCACCTCCTATTGACGAAAACTCCTGCATCATCTCATTCATAACGCCCTGCTTAATATTAAAGTAAACGCCTTCCCAACTATTAAGCAGGATATCCTTTAATGCCGTTCCTTTTATGAGTTTGTTTTCACGAGCCCAGCGATGCAGGTTTCTGCTTGCCCCACCTTTTCCCCTTGTGCTGAATGTTAATACAAGTTGAGGAGTCCGAAATTGCTCCATCGGAGCCAAACGGTATTCTGCTCCCTCTTCATTCATACCCGCACTAATATTCAATTGATGAGTATACGATTTGTTGAATAGCATTTTATAGTTGCCACTCCATGCCAGAGAACCGGCAATTACCGATCCGCCCGTTTCAGAGGGCTTCTGATCTAAACTGACCATAAAAGAAGGATTACTGCATTGAGACGTCCTTATCCCGTCGCGGCTGTGAATCATTTTAGAACCGGATAAAAGAGGCTCTTCTACCAAATTCGTTTCATTCATCATATACCCTTGTAAATGAGAAAGCCAATGATTTCCCGGATCAACCGGAATATAAGCGGATGCATATTTTTGCAAGGCGACTGTTTTCTTTTCTTTATGAAAAATTTCGGTCCACATCTCTATTACATCATAGCGCGGATAAGCCTTAAAACAGAGTCTGGTATAAAAAGGATACACCTCGTCTTTCAATAATATTTGGGTCAGTCGGACCTCATTCCCGACAGTTTGCGTAACCTCTTCGACAACCATCTTGAGCGACGGATTTCCATCTGCATGAACGACCTGTAAAACAGGTTCGTTCAATGCAGACATGCCAAAAACCGGAAAGGCTTCTGTCATGAGGCCGGTCATACTGTTGTCGATATCCATTGCCGTAACAAGATTTCCATAATGAACAAACAGAGGTATTTTCCCTTTTTGGGCATTTAAAATCATTACGGTATTATTCGTTTCAATCCGTACATAGTCTGAACTATTTGCAAGCAAAGAACAGCAGGTAAATAGCATTATTAATAATAAACAGAGATATCTCATAAAATCGATTTTATTAATTTGAGCGTATACCATCCATCTTAATTTCAGAAATACAAGCATTCCCTTCTGTAATCAAAACACGTATATCACTGGCTGACAACGGATTTATCTCATACCAGACAAAGCGGTTATTATTGCTTTTAGAAACATGTTCCGCTAATGTCAAAAACTGACCGCCGCCACTAGATGCCTGAATTTGGAATTTCACATTGTCTGTTTTCCAACGAATTCCTATCCGATCAGGCTTTACGCCATCTGCAATCACAATATTTATGTATTCGCCGGTCTTCCCATTCCAATGTGTATCATTATTATTATCAAGCAATAAGGTCAACGAACTATTGGGATTTTCTTTCTGGCGCTGCATAAGAATTTGGTCATAAGAGGTTACTGTAAGATTCGCATGTAAACGGATATCTTCGGAAGATGCCCCAATCATGATTTTAAAATCTCCCGGTTCTACGATCCAGTCTTCCTTTATATTCAGCAGTTCAAGATCACGCGGAATCAACTTAAATACGACTTCTTTTGTTTCTCCAGGCTGGAGATGCACACGTTCAAATCCACGCAAATTCTTTTCATAAGTTGTGACACTACTTAAAACATCGCGTACATATAACTGAACCACTTCATCTCCGGCAATCCGTCCTGTATTTGTAACATTACAGCGCACCGTTACTTCTTGAGCAGTCGTTATCTTGTCCGGAGTAATAACCAGATCATTATATTCAAATGTCGTATAACTTAGTCCATGGCCGAATGAATAAAGAGGTCCATTTACCCTACTCATATTTCCTTTTATTCCGGTACCTGTACCTCCATCAATTTGGGAGGCGGGTTTCATCGGGAAATTGAAAGGTATCTGTCCAACTGTTTTTGGAAAGGTTACCGTTAATTTTCCTCCCGGGTTATAATCGCCAAACAGCACATCTGCAATTGCTATTCCTCCTTGTGATCCGGGATACCATGCTTCTAAAATAGCCGGGACATATTTATCCGCCCAATTAATAGATATTGGACGCCCATTAATCAATATAAGGACAACAGGCTTTCCTGTTTTTACCACTTCTTGTAACAAGAGCAATTGATGTCCGGGTAACTCAAGGCTTGTCCGGGATTTATTCTCACCACAAGTACGATTATTCCCCCCTAAAACAACTACGGCGACATCACTTTTACGAGCATTCTCAACGGCTTTCTCAATTTCACTCCATTCTTCCGAAGTCGGAGTTTGCGGTAATATTTCTGATTCCGGCCAATTATTATCCACTATTTCACATCCTTTCGTATATAAAACGGTCTGATTTGCGCTCATTTTATTCTGAATTCCTTTAAGAACAGTAGTCACCTCAACTGCTAACGGACCATAATGGGTCAGGGCATACATACTATCATTTGCATTTGGTCCGCAAATACTTATCGTTCGTATCTTCTCTTTGGATAAAGGAAGTAATGCCCCGCTATTTTTCAGCAAGACAATTGACTCCCGGGAAGCCTGCAATGCTATTTCCTGATTTTTAAGGCTATTCACTTCCTTGTCGGCCTGTTGCAGATCTTCCTGATAAGGAGCATCAAACAGACCTACCAAAAATTTAACCCGTAAAATATCTCGTACCCGGCTATCTATTATATCCATACTGATTGCACCGTCATGAATCAATTCGCGCAAAGGCAACACGTATGAGTCGGGAGAACGAAACGTACAGCGTACATTTAAGCCGGCATCAACCGACTGGCGAACAGATTCTTTCATATCTACCGCCGTCCCATGTTTTGAATAAAGATATTCTACCGCATCACTGTCTGATACAACATATCCTTTAAATCCCATATCCTGACGCAAACGAGTCTGCAACCAATAGTTACTTCCTTGTATCGGAAAGCCGTCATAATCATTATACGAACTCATCACACCTAATATACCAGCCTCTTTTATCACTCGTTTCCACGGATAAACATGTATATTTTCTACTTCTCTGGGCGACATTTGCGGGTCGACGCGAGCCATACCTTCCCGTGCTCCCTTATTGTTACTATAGGCAATAAAGTGTTTGGCCGTAGCAGCTACCTGGAAATCCTGTTGTAACCCTTTTGCCATTTGTATCCCTAATTCGGCAACCAGATAAGGAGATTCGCCATAAACTTCTTCATAGCGACCCCAACGTTGATCACGTCCAACATCCAGAATGGGAGCATATATATTGGTATATCCGAGCAACCGGGCTTCACGTCCTGTGATATTACCTATCTGATAAATCAAATTCCTGTTCCAGGTATGTCCTAACCCCAATTGGGTAGGAAAGTTCGTTGCCATATAGCTTTCGACACCCCGAATGCCTTCATTGGTAAAATCAACAGGGATCCCTAATCTTGTATCCTCTATAAAAAATCGCTGTACTTCATTTAATGCCCAGGCATGTAATGAGGCAGGCCATACATAAGGATTATCCGACGGAGGAAGACCCCATTGTTGAAAGCCGTTTAAATGCTCATCAATAGCACCGATTCCATCTTTCCATAGTTTATTTTTCCAATCCGAAGTAGGGAGGTCATCGGCTAACACACGTTTATAACCATATAATGTGACCATCTGGCATGTTTTTTCGGCCACAGTCATTTGTGACAGCAGATCTTCTATACGTGCGTCAACAGATGCAGACGGATCTTCATAAACATCTTTAATGCCATTTTTATTCAAGTCAATCCACCCTTTTTTATAGATTGTGTTTCGAGGTATTCTGTATTTTATCAGCTCTTTAGGAGAAGGTATTTCCTTGGCCTGCGCTCCTATTGACATACTGATTCCGAATACGGTTAAGGCTGCTAATAATCTCATATATAATTAGATTCAAAATAAATTTTAAAAGAAATAACGGACCCAAGAAGTTCGGCTTACTATAAAACTTCTAATTTCACCTTCTTCAGATCCTTATCATCCGAAGAGCCTCCGATCATTATTTCGAAAACTCCTTTTTCAACAACCTGCTCCATTTTTTTATTATGATAAGCGAGTTTGTCCGGAGTAATCAAAAATGAAACTGTTTTTCGTTCACCCGGATTTAGTGAAATTTTTCGGAAATCCTTTAGTTCTTTTACCGGGCGTGTAGGTGCACTATATAGATCCCGGATATATAACTGTATAACTTCTTCACCTATTAACTGTCCGGTATTGGTTAGGTCTACCGAAATCATGACACTCTCATCCGGAGTTATGGTATTTTTTTGCAATTGAATATTACTGTATTCAAAAGTAGTGTAACTTAATCCATATCCGAAAGGATAGAGAGGAGTACTTTCTCCATCTTTATATTTCTGAAAATAATGCGATGGCTTATGATTATAAATCATCTGTATTTGTCCTGTCTGTCGCGGTATGGTGACCGGTAATTTTCCGGAAGGATTTACCTTTCCTGATAAAATATTAGCGATGGCATATCCTCCCATCATACCCGGCTCCCAAGCCTGAAGGATAGCATTTGCTTTCTGATGGACAGGCTCTATTGTCAATGGACGACCGCCGACTAATATTACAACTACCGGCGTACCTCCGGCACATAGATTAAGGATCAGCTCTTCTTGCATACCATGCAGATTCAGAGTTTGCCGATCCACATTTTCGCCCATCGTTTTACGCTTATCATAACGAAGAGGATTCTCACCAACCACAACAATGGCTAAATCAGATCGGGAAGCTAAATCAGCGGCTTGTTTCAACATAGATTTATCGTCTATCCGGACATCATCGCCCATATCCAGGAAAGTAAGTTTCGACGCTGGAATAACAGACTGTAATCCTTCATAAATAGTCACTACATTTTCTTTGGGTTGTGGGAATGTCCAGTCACCCAGAATAGCGTCTGAATTTGCATTTGGCCCTGTAATCAAGATCTTATTGTATTTTGTAAAATCAAGGGGCAACAATTGATCATTTTTGAGTAATACAATCGACTTTTCGGCTAACTCTAACGCAGTCGCTTTATGTTGCCGGAATAATTCCGATTGTTTTTTGGGTTTTGAATCGACATATGGATTTTCGAATAATCCCAAACGCATTTTTGCCTCTAATATTTTTCGACAAGCGAAGGTTATCCGGCTTTCATCTAACCGTTTTTCGTTTATTAGTTCTATAATTTTTTCTCTGAAACCAGGTCCGTGCATATGCATATCCATCCCGGCATCAACACTTTCAAAATATGCATCCTTCATTGTAGGAGCGTATTGATGGCTCGAGTAAATTCGCTCCATATCCATCCAGTCACTTACAAAAAAACCGTCAAACTTGAAGTCTTTTCGCAAAATATCAGTCATAAGCCATTTATTCGCATGGCAAGGTATTCCGTTTAGCTCATTATGAGCAGCCATCATCGTAAAAACATTTGCCTCTTCAATTAAGGCTTTATACGGAGGCAGATATATATCTCGTAAGGTATGTTCAGACAATTCCATTGGGGCTGCATTCAATCCGTTTACAGGATCTCCCCCCGCTACTAAATGTTTTCCACAGGCTAATACGTTGTCGGGACCATTAAGATTATCCGATTGTAACCCTTTTACAGTAGCTACTCCCATCCGCGAAATCAAATAAGGATCTTCACCAAAGGTTTCTCCAATCCTACCCCACCGCGGATCACGGGCAACTTCTATATTGGGGGTAAATGCCCAATGTGCTCCCATCGCCCGAATTTCGAGCGCAGTCTGACGACTGGCTTCTTTGACTAACTCCTGATCAAAAGAGGAAGCTTGCCCTATTGAGGTGGGATAAATGGTAGCACCACTATTTAATCCATTACCATGGATTGCATCGATCCCGATCAATAAAGGGATCTGTAATCGGCTTTTTTGAGCTAATGATTGTAAATAATTGGCTTCCTGCGATGAAACGACATGCAGATATGACCCTACCAAACCATCCGAGGTAAGTTTCTGTAATCCCTCAATAGATAATGTCCGGTAAGTTGCATTTGCATCATCATTACTGCCTACCTTCCCTTTATATTTAATTTCGGTATTTTTTATATGTTCGATTCCAACATATTGACACATTTGCCCCACCTTCTCTTCCAGGGTCATACGTTCCAACAAATCATCCAAACGAATATCAATCGGTAATGTACTGTTCTTATAAGGCAGTACATTATTATTTTTCTTTTTTGTTGCTTGCATCTCCATCAAAGGGAGTAGCATTAACATCCACAATACAATCCTCATGCAAAAATTATTTTAAACTATTTGTCATATTAAATTTTGATCATCTTTTCTCAAACCACGCTGTATCAATGCTATATTCACTTGGCGAATATCAGAATGCCTCATTTTGACAACACGGGCAGCTGCTATTCCTGCTGCTTCCCCCGTAGTCAGGCATAACGGAAGTTGCCGAAAACTATTCGCCATCCTATAATCTACAGAAACTGATTCTCCAGCCACCAATAAGTTTTTCAAACCAACAGGAGTCATAATCCCATAGGGAATGCCGTGACTTTCATTCTCCTTATACAGGATATGTTCCGTATCAGATCTGCCATTATCGGCAAAGTAATTATTTCGGCCTATTTCATCTAAAAAAGAGCGGCGATCCGTATAATCGTCGATCGTAAAAGTATAATCACCCTTAATACGCAGGGGGACGGCCCTTTTTACACGGGAAGCAGCTTCAATTAAAAATGCACTTCCAAATGTTTCCGGAAAATATTCCCGAAAAGCCGCTAAAGTCTGATCGGCAATAATTTTTGCATCCATTTTTTCTTTTACAGAATCAAATTTATCCCTCAGACCATATTGCGTATAAAACTGTATGACAGACGAATGAATCAATCTGTTTTTAAATATCAGATTCTTCAAAGCGGGATATTCTTTTGATTGCGAAATTGCTTCTATCACCTTGGCTGTTTCCTGTTGATTCCGGTTAAAACAAAAATTATAATTATAATAATCAATATTACCAACCACGAAACTGACTTCTGACTCAAACAACTCTTTTGCTATTTGTCCTTCCTCCAGAAACGGTGCTTCTGCCCATGCTGCAACAGCAGCATTACTTGTACAATCTATAAAAACCCGGGCCTTATAATGATTTATAGCGGTATTATGTGCTACGATAACAGAATCTACGATTCCTTGTTTTCGCTTTTTTACCTCCACTACCCGAGAGTCAAATAAAGTATTCACACCCGCCTGGTTTAATAATGAGAGATAAGTATTTTTCAATCTTACGAAACTAACAGGTAACCAACTTTCTATTTTTCCTGATTTCAATTGATTATCAGCAGAATCCAGAAGCACATTTTCTGTTATTCCCTGATATATGCTATTCGTTTTATTCTTAAAATGGTTTTGGATAGTCATTAATTGGCACGAACTATCATCCAAGGTATCACCGGATTCAATCAGTAACGTTGTAGCTCCTGCTTTTGCCGCAGCTATTGCTGCAGCACACCCGGCCAAATTACCTCCGATTACGATAACATCCCAATTCCGGGTTGCATCGTTTGCCATTAGGTGACGGGGGGTGGTAGTTTCTGCAAAACTTTTGAGTGCAGGTATTCCGGAAAGGGCCAACCCTCCCAGAATACTTGCTTTCTTCATAAAACTTCTTCTATCCATGTGTTATTATAAAATCACCCGTTTATTTACTACATGCCCGTCTGAGAGAATACATCTAACCAGAAAAGCTCCTTTCATATTCACCGTTACACCGGAACAATCAGTATCAGACGCGATCTCCATTCCGCTTTGAATCTGATATATTTTCACGGAACGAATTTTTTCAGAAAAACTGATTCTATCCGCTTCTATTGATAATCCAAAATTTCTGTTATCCGAAATCTCTTCAATCCCGACATTCGGATTCACATAAGAGTAAGCAGCTATTCCGTTTTTTGATGAGAGGAAATAGACATTAAAACCATCTTTATTGATTTTCACAGCTACGCCATCAGTTCCATTGAGATATTGATTCCCTAATGAACGAGGTGTACGGAACACTTCAAATGAATTATCAAAATCAGTTACATCGATAATTACTCCGCGCGCATCTGCCGACCCATTAACAGCATTTGCATAATCAACACATGCCAGGTATTTACGATCTCCATAAGAAAAAGGATATGCCGTATTTCCCAATCCATTTCGTAAAGCATTACTTTCAGAAACCATCCCGCAGAGTGGTGCATAAGCCCATCCTTTAGAGTCTCTTTTCCCGATCTTAAACTGGCGCGGACGAATCTCCGAATCACCAGACTGAGTGCCTTTCTCTATATAAGTTTCTTGCTCAAATCCAGTATATACTCGTCCATATTTTCCGACACCGGGTTTAATAGCCGATTCTTCAAATTCATTATGAAAAAATATTACCTGAGGATCTGCACTACTCAAAGCGCCCTCTTTGACTGACCATTCATAACAGCGATCTCTTAATCCGCTATTTTCGGGTACTGCAATCAGACGTCCCTGCTGACTACTTCCGCTAAACGTGATACCATCTCCAAATCGGAGTATATTATTTTTCGCCGTTCCCTGAGTTGTAGGGTGTGCCGACGCATCAAATGATAAAAATTCTTCCGGAAATGATTCTGGGGTAGCGTATTTATAAATTTTGAAAAGTTTTCCATCCTTATTCGGCATCCACTTTTCCGTTTCTTTAACCCATTTATTTAAACGGGCATCTATTGCCATATTGCAAACATAAATGGCTCCGTCTTCGGAGGTTACCACATCATTTATCAAAAAATCGCCCCCGGTAATCACTCTTTTACCGGACGCATCATCTAAAGGTAAGGTTGAAATATATTGCCCCGTTGTAGCGTTTAACCGATAGACCCCTTGACCCATTAATTCTTCAGTTCCGCGTACAGGAATATATAGATTATTACCAGACACAGCGATTCCCCGACTAAAGTTCTTTGCAAATGATGGTAACCAGCTATCTACAGGAATACTCGATTGTTGGTCAGTTAAATAAAACAGCTCTTTTAGTTCTAACCCGGAATTTGCCTGTGCATTAATACACAAAAAAGAACTAATCAGAAAAGAAGAAAGTAATGTCGTTTTCATAATATGTATATTTTAAAATAATAAGGTTAGTACCTCTATAGAAAATATTGTCCCGCTTTTCGTAAGCGATCCCGTAAGCGGTCTGTATCAACCGCA
>JAVWBH010000024.1:0-16216 GCA_036649595.1 Bacteroidales bacterium | reverse complement strand
TAAATCCTTCTTTATTCAAATTATGGGCTATCGCATCCATCCCGGCCGGGAAGTTGAAATTATGCTTAGCAAAACTCTTCAAAGGGCCATTACCCACTTGGGCTGAAGCTTGCTCTTTTTGATTTTTATAATCTATGCCTTCAATCATAGAACTCTGCCAGTGGTCATCAATTTGGAATGTATTTAATCCAAATGGATAAAGTTCTTTCTGTGCAAACCGGGCATTCTCAATTAAAGCCTCTTCTGTAGATGCCCCCGATCCGGTAAGATTTCGATGATACCAGGTACAATATACTTCCGGACGCGGAGGCAGCTGAATTTGATAGGCTTTTGCGATATAGTCGCCATACAATTCGAGTGCTTCCCTTCCGTCTTCAAATAAACCTATAATCATCGTATCCGTATCGCGGGTCTTACCCGTTGCCACCAGGTAGTTTCCGAACTCAAGACCAACCTGCAAATGATAACTATTACGCCGGCTATTCCAACTCGGTAAAAAGTATCCCACTCCCTGTTTTTGGGTTAGCCAGCCTGTCAGGATCGAATTACGACTTGTGGGATCGGTTAACAATGAATAAAGGAAGCTTCCATCCGGCTTGTTAGCCGAACTTAAGCCCTCACTACCAAGAAAATTAGCTTTTACCATATCACCGACAGATAATTCAAGTGATGCTACAGACATATCGGTTATTCGGATATCTGCAGCTGTATTGTTCTCTATCGTTGTATGGAGAAATACAAATGGATTTTTATCAAAGAGTGTCAGATCCAACCGGCGTCCATCATCGCAAAACACACTTATTTGCCACCCGTTCCCCCATAAAAGATCTTCCTTATCCATCTTTTCTACCGACACAATACGTCCCGGTACCTGTAGATTTTTCACCATCAGACGAGCTACTTGCGTACTATTTATCTGAATCGTATTCTCTTTGACCCAAAGATGGAGATACTGATTCTTTATTTCTGTAGTCCCTGCGTAATTTGCCAAAGACAAAAGCGATAGTATTCCCAGCATTCCTGCTTTCAGAAAACCCTGTAATCTTATCATAAACCTAATATGCTTATTATTCATTCTATTCTAATTCAATCTTTAAAACCATAGCCATCGTATTTTGCTTAATATCCGGGATCGTGAAGAAAAAGGCTGAGTCTGTTTCTTCTAACTTTACGGCAGTCCCGGTAGAAAGCTCTGTAACTCGTTTTATCGGGGTAGTTGCAGGATAACGATGAGGAGCAAATTCACGGAGTCTGACCCGTTTCCCAGAATCAGGCTGTCCTAGAAAAATGACATATATATTTTTCCCGTCCTTCGATTGCGTAAACCGATAATCTTCGGCCGTATATGTATTGGTTGTCAACATTCCGCCATGCGGATTACTTTTTTGCATCGTAGGGCCGCCTCCATGTATCCACCAAGGCCGTGTTTTGTAAATCGCTTCTCCATTGGCTTTCAACCAGGTCCCGATTTCACGCATTAATTTTTTCTGTTCTTCGGGGAAAGAGCCGTCAGCCTTAGGAGATCCGTTTAAAAGCAAAACACCATTTTTGCTGACAATATCTATCAGACTATGTAAAACCATTGACGCAGGTTTAATAAGTAAATCAGATGTATATGACCATGAACCGAAACACATTGTATCATCCGTCATCCAGGGACGAGGAAACACTTCCATATGTCCCCCCTTCTCAATGTCATGGATTCCTACATTAACAGGTAAATCATTTTGTTTATAGGAAATCCCCACTTGCTGATTTTTCTGTAAAGCATGGTTAAAGAAATAGGCGCAAAACTCTTGCCTATAAGATTCAGGAATCAGATTCAACCATGAATCGAAATAAATAAGATCAGGAGAATATCCGTCAATCACTTCTTTCAATTTATCAAACCAAAGCTGATTAAATTCGGCTTCCTCCAAATTACCATACAAGTATTTCAGACGTGGATCTGTCGAAGATGTATGCCAATTTTTATCATAAATAAAATGGCTGTCATACCCTCCGCCATTATTCTCGCCTGCATTTCGCTGTAAATTACGGGCATGATGAAAAGTTACGAGAAACTTCAGACCTTGTTTGGTTATTTCGGTTCTCAACTCATTGACAATATCACGGTTAGGACCCATTTCGTAAGCATTCCAGGGATTGACCTTACTTGCCCACATAGAAAATCCATCATGATGTTCCGCTATCGGACCTGCGAATTTAGCCCCCGTATCTTTAATCAGATCTGCCCATTCTTTTGCTTGAAACTTAGGTGCCTTAAACATTGGCACAAAGTGATGGTAGCCGAATTCCGACTGATCGCCATAGGTTTTCTTATGATATTCAAACACCTTATTACCACGCTCATACATGGTTCTTGGATACCATTCTGAATCTGTCTGAGGAACCGTATATACTCCCCAGGTAAAATACAAGCCGAATTTTCCGTCATACAACCAATCCGGCATCGGTTCATGCCGGCTTAGTGACTCCCAGGTAGCTTCATATTTTTCTTCAGAAAGTTTTTCTTGTGTATTATTGTTTGCACACCCCGAACCTATTATGGCGCAAACTCCCATTAATAGATGTCTGATCTGTTTACTTTTATTCATGAAAGAATTCTAATTGATTATATTTTCATTATACAACATTATCTCAGAGATACCGAATCCGGGCGCACACCCGTCGAAATCGACACGTACCTTACTTCCTTTTACCGGCTTAAAACGATGAATGCGAACCAACCGATCTGTATTTTCAACGGCAAGTTGATTCCATTTCCCATTTGACATATAACTAATATCATACGAATTAACACGGCTGTTGATTTGAGAAGGATAACGTAGCGTATCTGTCGATTCAACAAAACAGACTGCATTAAATTCATGTTCTCCCTCCAGTTCTATCTCCAGAAAATGCTTATTCACGGCCTGTTGTCCTACCCATACTGTAGAGAAATCATCATCCGAGGCCAGGTCGGACGTGCGCTTACCTAATGACCAGCTTGAATTCATCCGTGCATACTTTGCCAGATTAGGATATATCAACGGATGTTGTTTTTCCGGAAGCAGTTCTGCTTTTCCCTCGTGACTCCATAATTTTCCAACACGGCTAAGTTCCTCTAATACATTATCATCTATTAAGCCTGCTGGATTAGGAGCCACATTTAATATGAAATTACAATGCGCTTCATTGAGTGGAATCAGGTTATCAAAGACAATTGTTTCGGCACTCACAACAGAATCTGTCAGAAAAGACCTTTTCCAAAACCAGTTCTTATTGATCGGTATACCAGATTGTGCAGGCAGTTTATTCGTTTCTTTAGAGATGATCTGACCCGCATTTTGCTCATAGTGCTTTACATCCGTATAGAATAAAGCTGCCCCCGGATATTTCCCTGCATTATGCTCACTGACCAGACAATTAGGCTGGAGTGATTTTATATGCCTATAAATTTCTGTGAAAGAGATATCATCATAACTGATCCTTGACCAGTCGGCATCCCAACCATCAATAACAAGACAGGTTATCTCTCCATATTGAGTCAGTAATTCTGTCAGCTGATTTTTTATAAAATTGAGATGATCCTGATTATTAGCCCATCCAGAACGGATATTGTGATGGAGATCCAGTATCGAATAATATAAAAATACTTTCAGCCCTCTGGAGCGGAACGCATCGACATATTGACGTACGACATCTTTACCATAAGGTGTATTCCCGACATGATAATCAGTCGTTTGAGTATTCCAGATACAAAATCCGGAATGATGTTTCGTAGTCAGACATCCATAGGTCATTCCGGCCGATAAAGCAGCATCCGCCCATTGATTACAATCAAGTTGGGTAGGACTAAATAATTCAGCAGCCATATTCGGATCCGGCCAATCATGAATACTATAAGTCGGCATATTATAATGGATAAACATACCGAAACGTAAATCCAGGAAAGCTTGCTGCAAAGAATCCAGAGGAACCGATACAGGAACAGACTCTGCCGAAATATCCGGCTTGCATCCGTTGAAAAAAACAGAACAACAGAAAAAAGAAATGCCAAAGAATGTTTTAAAGAAATTTTTCATCATCATTGATTTTACTCATTAGTAATCTCATCATAAGGTATCTTCATAATTTTGTCAGGAGCCAAATTCCGAACATTATAAAAGACTCATGTTTTTATTCAAAAAGATCGATTATCGATTATTCATACCCCGGATTATTCGGACCTAAACTACCCTGGTTCTCTTTTATTTCCCGATAAGGAAGTGGCCATAATTCGGATTTTCCGGCAACAAAGCAGTCCCCGGGCAAGTAGTTTTTCAAACTATGTAAAGTCTTATAATTAGTATCGAACCATTGATCTGTTTCCTGGATTTTATCTTTTAATAAATTCCACCGTATTAAATGAAAACGGCGTCTTCCTTCACCCAAAAACTCACGGGCATATTCATCTGTGAGGAATTTAAAGAAAGTATCTTTATCTGTCTTTACTGTGTCTGGGACATCCGCTAATTCACTGAGCTGATTCATATCAAGCCCGTATCCGCGACGACGTACTTGGTTTACCAATTCAACAGCCTCTGCTGTCGGACCATCTAATTCATTTAGAATTTCAGCTCTCATCAACAATACGTCGGCATAACGGAGTATAACGTAATTCACATCACTCAGAGACCAGTTTGACGGATATGTCTTATGCCAATCCCTGCGCCATTTCGCGCAAGACCACTGATTTGACTGTTTCTTGTCAATAGGTTTCTTGGAGAAATCAACTCCCTCCAACCAATAATCGGCAATCGAGACTTCGCGGCGTAAATCTTTATCCGCATATTTCTGATAAGCAGTATAATTTGTAAGAACTTTCGGATTACAATTAAATAACGTGGAATGCTTAACAATCTTAACACCTGTTGTTATAGTCCCAATGCTTCCCGCATTCTCTTTCGACCCATACAAATACGCCATATCCACTTCGAACATAGATTCTTTAGGCTCTAATGTATTTTCACAGATATTTCTGAATATCTCTTCATATTTAGGGTTCAGAGCATGCTTGCCCGAAGCTATCAGTTCGTGGGTTATACGCTCGGCCTTTCTGTAATAATCCAGATAATTGGCAGGGCGAGCCATTTGACCTTCCATATTCAGAGAATATCCTCCGGCGAACAAACAAATCCGGGATAATAACCCCATAGCAACTCCTTTATTGATACGCCCTTTCATTGAGGGATCTTCATCATGCCATGGTAAATCAGTAATCGCATCTTCGAGATCCTTAATAATGAAATCATATATTTCATTCCGCGGAGTGCGTTTTAGAAATAAGTTTTCAGATAATGACGACGGCGTTGTCCGGAAGGGGACATCTCCCCAACGGCAAATCAAGTCGTGATAAAAGAAAGCTCTCAGGGTCTTTGCCTCTGCAATATATTTCTTCACATCTGCAGCTTCTTTCTCTGTAGCCACCGGCACCTTAGGAGCATTTACAATAACCGTATTCGCCCGGTTAATACCTTCATAAAATAATTGCCACAACTTTTCGAGACACGAAAATTTATCTGTTACATTAAAACTGGCCACTTGTTCTAAAGATGTGGTATTGGTACTGACAGTGGTTACATTGGTCTGCTCCAAATCTGTACCCGCTTCCAGGATAGGGATATACTTACCATAGGTATATTCTTTATTTAATACGCCATAGATACTCAGAGACGCCATTCCCAGTCGCTTGGGACTGGCATAATAATCTTTCTCTGAAATCTGAGTATAAGGTTTCTCCTCAAGGAAGTCAGAGCAAGACGGTAGGCTAATCATCGATAGCAATAATACCGGAAAAACAAATCGTATTGGAGTTCTATAAAGTTTCATGATTCATGGTTTATTAAGTTATATAAGAATTGAATATCAAGGTTAAAATGTCAGGTTTGCACCTATTACAAAACTAATAGGGCGAGGTGAGCTCCCCCTGTCGATACCCGGGGTCAACCCTTGATTTGAATTCATTCTTACCTCTGGATCATAGCCCGAATAACTTGTCAGAACCCCTAAATTTGAAACGGTTCCGTAGATTCGGATTTTTTCAATTCCTGTTTTTTTCAAATTTGGTATCGAATAACCTAGAGTTATATTGGAAAATCGGAAATAAGAGCCATTCTCTACCATAGAGCTGTCAAATGGAACATAGGAACCTTGTTGCGAAGGAAAAGTGCGTCCCTGATTAATTCGTGTAAGAGCATCAATATCTCCGGTAGTCAATAAATTATTTCCCTGCTCGTCAATAGTCATATAGCGGTTGTTATAGACTTGCCGGATTGTATTTTTTCCTTTTCCGGCACGCAGATAGCGATAAATATTCGCATTATAAATATCTCCGCCAACCGAAAACTCACAAAACAGAGATAAGTCAAAATTCCCATAAGAAAAAGTGTTTGTAATTCCACCCATAAAATCCGGATTTGCATTTCCGATCAGAGTGATATCGTCATCATTTATCTTATTATCTTTGTCCGGATTCATATTCTTATATTTTTTATATCCGGGCTGTACATCCGATATTGACTGGAGCATCCCTTCCCGTAATTTCCATTTGCCATCGGCATACGTAAATTCATTAGCCTGATAAAGGCCATCGCTTACATATCCGTACATGAGACCCAGCGGTTTTCCTACTTCTATTATATAATCTACGGTATTTAATCCACCTGAATTAGACCGGATATTCCACGCGTCCGAGTTTGCCAGCTGAAGCACTTTCATCCGGTTGAAAGACACATTAAAATCAGTACTCCACTGGAATTTCTTATTTTGGATATTCACACTTGATATTGCTATTTCCAATCCCTGATTACGGGTTGCCCCCATATTTCGCATACAGCTTTCAAATCCTGAAGTATAAGGTAAGTTCGACTGAAGTAACAGGTTATGGGTTTTCACATTATAGAGATCGGTTATAACGTTCAGCCGATTATTAAAGAAACCCATTTCAATACCCAAATTAAGCGATGCATTGGTTTCCCATTTCAGGTTTTCGTTACCTATCGTTGCCAAAAAGGTAGTCGCTCCGGCATTATTTATGGGAGTCCAGGAAGGTGTATACATACGGGATGCGAGGTAGTTGTTAATTCGGTTATTCCCTGACAAACCATAACTGAATCGCACTTTCAAATTCGAAAAAACATTTAACTGCCTGATAAATTCCTCTTCTCCGGCTCTCCATGCAGCAGCTACAGAAGGGAAAAAACCCCATTTATTCTTTTTCGCAAATTTTGAGGATCCGTCTGCGCGGAATGTTCCGGTGAGTAAATATTTTCCTTGATAAGATAAGTTGATCCGGCTAAAGAATGATGCCATACGAGCACTCTCCTTATCACTGTATGGTAAATCAGGAATTGTGCCTAAATTAAGCTGATCCGTTTCAAAATTTTCATCCGGAAATCCATGTGCCCCAGCCATAAGTCTGGTACTGATAACCTGATGAAGTTCTTGCCCTGCCAAAGCAGAAAAACGTACCGTTTTCCAATTTTTGGAATACTCTAACGTCTGACTTCCGAATAAGCTTTCATTTGCATTTTGCTCAATACTTCCATAAGGACCTCCTCCCAGTTTAGCCTGTGAAGACTCTGCTGTAAAGAAAGAATGTCTTTCTAATGTTTTCTTCCCATATCCGACCTGCAAATTATATTTCAGTCCCTGAAGAATTTCATAACCTAATCTGCCACTAATATCCAATGCCGAATTTTTTGTATTTCGTTTCTGAGTTTTTAGTTGCATATACGGATTTAAGGCAATATTATCCTCTTCATCCAAAACAGCCTCATCATATTTAAGCAGGTCAGAATCATCCCCGATAATCCCTACCGTCGGACGATATTCAATCAGAGAAGACATTTTTGCCCCATTTTCCTGATAAGGGCCAACGCCTTTTGTTTGCTTCTGGGTATAAGTTACATTACTGGAAAAAGTAAGTCGTTTACTAATATTACTATTTAGAGACGAACGGAAGCTATGTGTTTTCAACCCGCTATTTGGGATCATATTACCATCATTATTAAATGTATATGAAATATTATAGCGGGCATTTTCAGATCCGCCACTGGCACCGAACCGCTGCATCTGAGAAACTGCCGTACCTCCATATACTTCATCTTGCCAGTCAATACCTTTTCGATTACCATAGTTGGTCTGGAAATCCTTAAACTCACCATAAGTTTTAATAAACTCTTCTGAAGCCCCGACCCGTTCATATTCATAATTGACAAATTCCAGAGGCGAACAAACGTCAATTGTACGAATCATCTTACGGAATGACCAATAGGTATCATACGAGAGATGACACTGCCCCACTTTACCGCTTTTTGTGGTTACCAAAATTACCCCGTTTGCACCGCGGGCACCATAAATCGCCGTTGAAGCGGCATCCTTTAAAACATCTATCGTTTCAATATCTCGCGGATTGAGTTGTGATAAGCCATTTTCCTGTGGCACGCCATCTATTATATATAATGGAGAGTTATCCTGGGTTACCGATATACCACCGCGAACCCGGACATATATCTCAGCCTCCTGCGCTGCTGAAGCTGATGTAATAACTACCCCGGGTACCTTTCCTTTTAAGGACTCGATAGCCGATGTTACCGGAATATCTTCTATATTTTTGGCCGTTACAGAAGAAACCGAACCGGTGAGATCTTTCCGCTGCATACTACCATAACCGATAGCTACAACCTCATTCAGCATCTGGGAATTTTCTTTCATTACAACATCAATGCGCTTCCGCCCTTTAACAGGAATCTCCTGCGCTTCCATTCCCAGATAAGAATAAACTAAAATGGCTTTCTGCGGGTCATTGACACGTAAACTATAGCTCCCGTCAGGTTGAGTTATAGTTGCATTTTTGGTGTTTTTTTCCATAATGGTCGCGCCGATGAGAGCTTGGTCATCTTCGCCGACAACTGTCCCCGATATTGTTATCGAAGTATTCTGAGCTGTCATTACCGAAATGAAACTCAAAATGATTAATAAAGTTGTTACAAATCTTTTCATGATATAACTAAAAATGGTGGTAAATGAAATATTAGACATAATGCTTATAAGGAGGTCGACTCACGACTGTAAAAGTAAGGAGAGCAGTAAAAAACGATGTGTAAAATAAGTTCTTAAACAGACAGAAATCCGGGGCAGGCAAGTAATTATGTTGAAATTAAAGGCACATTTGTTTAAGGATATATCAGACAAGCTCCTCAAAGCGGATTTACATAAATATTTGAGATTAAATTTTGCCGCTGTCAGGCAGAATCAAACTATAGGCCCAAAGGTCTGATTAACGATAAAACGACCCTGCAGATCGATATAAGGAATCATCCTACTTGTTTTCTGATATTTTTCCGTCCGAAAAACCGGCCATACCTCATTGATGGATCCACTTGGAGGCTGAATAAATCCAAAGCGGGAAACTACTTTTTTATGGGCGCCAAAGCATCCCAAAGCATCCATTACAAAGAAAATAAACAGAATTACCGTACTTTTTCAACAAATGTTTTATCTCCCTTTACAAAAGCAACCACAATAAAACGCTATATGACATCCTAGCTAAGAGCGATATTCTATTTTAGAGACGTTAATCTAATTATTTTACATGTCAAAATGTTCTATGAGAAAACGATACCTAAACACCCTGTTTCTTGGTCTTCTTTCAACCCTGTCGATAAAAGCACAAGTATGTGTAATAAGCTCCGGAAATACATCCGGAATAATGAGTTATTCGATCGGTCAAATTGTTGTAACGGGATCCGATAACGATCATTTGGTAAATGGCGGAGTACAGCAAGTTTTTACATCCATTATCTCTTCACCCAAAGCAGAAGGGAATATCCGCTTAATAACATTACCGAAACAAATAATCATTAAACAAGAAACAATACCCCGACTCTTATGTATTGACATTTATCGGTTAGACGGAACTAGAGAATATTCTAATGAAACCAACAAAGAAGAAACATCTATTTCGCTGCTTCCCGGGGTTTATATACTAACGGTGAAATCCGGAAATGAATCCTTATTAAATACAAAAATCATAATACCTTAAATACCCATGAGAAAACTGATTACGATCGTCGCTATTTTTTTATTTACAATTATTGATTTATCGGCTACTGTCCCTGAGCTAATGAGTTATCAGGCAATCATACGCGACGTACAAGGAAATATCCTTTGTGAAACCCCCGTAGATATTCGTATTTCTATTGAAAAAGGAAATGGAGGTCATACTGTTTATACAGAAACACATTCTGTTGTGACAAATATGAACGGCCTGCTTACTGTTGAAATAGGACGTGGTACATCATCTTCGTCTCTTTCTGATATAGACTGGGGAAAAGACTCTTATTTCATTAAACTCGAAATCGATTGGGAACGAAACGGAAACTACAGCATTATCGGTAGTAGCCAGCTTCTGAGCGTACCGTATGCCCTGCATGCGAAAACAGCAGAACAAATCATAAACACTACACCGCATGACACTCTTACTGAATCAGATTCAGAAAATACTCATTATGTGGGAGAACCCTATGAAGGAGGTATTATCGTCTGGCTTGACAAATCCAAGAAACATGGGCTGATTGCCGGATTAGAGAATCTAAGCATCTCAACAGTTTGGTCAACAAATGCTTTAAGTATGATTGGTGAAACAGCACAAAGTAAATGCAATGGATTGGCAAATTCTCAGGCGATATCCTCTGAAGGTGGGAGTGCTGCTAAAATATGCCTTGATTACACGAATCCGGACAAAGGAACTGGTTCTTTTTCTGACTGGTACCTTCCATCTATTGAAGAACTAAAAAAGTTATGGATCAATCTTTATGAACTCGAAACAACACGGAGCGAAGAAACGGACAAAGAAAAAATAATGCCTGTCCTGGATGGATTTTACTGGAGTTCTACCGAACATAATGAGATCTCGGCATGGGGATTCAATTTCTATAATGGAAACGCATATACCTCTAATAAATTTACCTCGGGATGTGTTCGCGGCTTTCGGAAATTCTAACACTAAAAAAACGTCAATTCTTATTTTGAAAGGAAATATCTTATAATATGAAAAAATATCTGCTGATCTGTTTCTCTCTGGGATCGCTTCTAGCCCAGGCCCAGAGTACTTATTCTTCCTCAGGAGCTGAAATAACACTGCAACAAGAGCAGCTTATTCCAACATACATCAATATTCCTCAGCCACAGGGATTGGTGGATGAAAATTCCCCCTGGCTCCATGTCAATATTCCGTTATATGAGGAAAGTGATATAAACTCAGTACGCAAAGCTAAAATAGCACGGCTAAAATTCAAACGCCGGTTTTATTTTAAACTATCGAAAGATCCCTCTTTTCAAAAAGATGTATTTGAGAGTGGCCCGAAGCGCTGGTCATTTTATAATCCCTATGAACACCTGTCTAAAGGAAAATGGTTCTGGAAATACGGCGTTGCGGATCCGGAGACACCGGATAAACCAATTTGGCACAATGAAACTTTTTCTTTTCAAATAACAGGTAACGAACGTATTACCCCGATACCACCAAAACCGGAGGAACTGGTAAACATCGTCATTAGCCGTCCCGCTCCCACCTTCCAGCTTTTTCGCGAAGAGTTTGGAAACCTGCTTCCTACCGAGACATGGCCTGAAATGGCTAACTGGGGATATACTTATTATGAGCGAAAATACAATGATAATATGTCGATGAGTTATACGATCAGTGATAAGGATGCTATTGACGCCGGCTATGTAGACGGAAACGGAGTACCGAATGCACAACTGATCTTTTACCGGAAGTTGCTCAATAACGGTATCACATTAAGAAAAAGATATATCAACGATCTGGTAGCCGGATATTTATTATTAGGAGACAGGAAATTCTTAGACCGCGCCATTACCAAAAGCCGGGAACTTTGGAATTTTTTCAATAGCGGATCTTCTTACATTGCTTCACTGGGGGTTAATCTGGTCGTAAAAGATGAAGTGTGGGATAGACCGTACGAACTTAAGAATTTTATTGATATATCTCCCGATGTACTTACTGAAGCTGAGAAAAAGGAGATTATCGATGAAGTGTATCCGTCAACATGGAGTTATCCGCAAGACTCGGAATATGCCGAACATATTGTTTACGAGCAACACATGTGGCAGGAATTTATGGAAAAGCTTAAAACACCGCTCATATTTGCACGTTATAAAGAAGAGGCAAGAGAGGAATTGAAGTATGCTTATGAATTATGGCTTTACAGAGCACCTGCCCTCAGCCGTACAGATGGCGGCAGCCTGGAAGGTGATGGGTATCTGGGAGTGCATGACAGTTATCTGGCTACGATACCCTGGTTATTATATAAGCTGACCGGTTATAATTATTTTAAAGCACATCCGTGGTTTGCAAACCATGGCAAATATCTCACATATATCAATCCTTTCGGAAATGCGGGTAACCCGTTTTGTGATGGCGATACAGGTGGAGCGACTATGCCGTACCTGATGGAAATGATGGCATATATGGTTCCTGAAAATTATTGGAATTTATGGCGATTCCGTACAATTGGGCGTAGCGGATACAAAAACTTTACGGCAGATCTTGGTAAAAAAGATATAGCGTTGGCATTACTCTCACTTTGGACGCATGTTTCGCCTCCAGATACTACAGCCATGACACCTCCCGCAGAACTAGCTTCGCATTTTCAGGATATCGGAGAAGTTGGTATGCATACTGATTTAGGTAATGAGAAAAATAATCTGCATGTCGTGATGCATGCCAGTCCTTATGGTTCAGGACAACATCTGCATCCGGCTCAAAATGCGTTTAACGTAGCTTATGGAGGACAAGATCTTTTTTGGAAAACCGGATTTTATAATGGGGGCGACTGGCATAATCAACTCAGCTATAAAAATTCACGGGCTCATAATACAATTATGGCAAATGGCATGTCACAGGGATTTCATAAAAGTTCTTATGGCTGGATGCCCCGGTTCGTACATGGCGAACAAATTAGCTATGCATTAGGTGATGCAAGCAAAGCATACAATGATCAAAACAACTATAAGTCAGATAAGTATAAAGATGAGAACGGAAATTTCCTTTTGGCTCAAACAGTTCCTTATCTTCCGGAATATGGTTTCGGAAATCCGGGGGTAACCAAATTCAGACGGCATCTGTCTATGTTAAGACCTAATATAATCGTGATATATGATGAGCTGGAAGCAAAAGAACCCATTACCTGGGAATTTCGTTTACACTCGCGCAGATACATGAAGAAAATAAATGAACAATGGTTTTTAGGAAAAAATGATCATGCAGCAGCATCTGCCCGACTTTTTTGCATTTCACCGACAGAGACACAGTTATACTCGGAATATCTCAAAAATGAACGGGAACCCGGGTATATTAAGCCAGCTCCTCAGGACGCATGGCGCATGCGGCCCGTTGATGATGAAAACAAGTTACCAAAACCAATACCGGAACATTACCACGGAGTGATTAAGACGAAAGGAGCACATACAAAAATGAGATTTCTGACGGTCATTCAAATATTCCCGGGCGAAAATGAAAATTATAAGCCCGTAGATTTTAAATCAGAAGGTACAGATCTTATTTCAGTAAAAGCCGGCGAATATACGATACAAGCACAATTGAATGGAGAACAACCATCTTTCCTCGAAATAACGAATTCCGATAATACAGCCGGACTGATTTCAGGAACTGGTGCTGAAAAACTGAAAGTCGGAGAAGTAGTTCACACGGCGAAAGTGCCCGGCAGCACGCTCCTTTTTGAACAGAACAAAAAAGGAGAAATATTTAAAGAAGTGACAGACTCCTTACCCGATGTTTTAATTTATGGAAATACCTATTAACGACAAAATAAATAATCAGTCGATTAAATAAAATAAAAACTCCCGCTCAGTTAAAAACTGATCCGGGAGTTTTTATTTTAAATACAATGAAATCATTCCGTTACATTCACTTGCTTTATATATTCTGTGGGCAGATATCCGAAATGCTTCTTGAAAACCTTCGTAAAATACGACGGGGATGAAAATCCGGTCATCATACTGATTTCAGAAACATTGTATCTTCCGGTATTCAACAACTCCATGGCAGTACGGAAGCGAATCTTTTGGATAAAGTCGGAAATCGATTCGCCTGTGATAGCTTTAAACCGGAGATATAAGGCAGATCGGCTTAACCCCATCATATAAGCCAACTCATTGACCGAGAATTCTGATTCGGCCAGATGATCCTCTATAAACTTAGTAGCCTTACTTAAAAACTCCTGATCCTTTGAAAAATAAGCTGTCTTCGTCGGTTTTTCCGGACTACTTGCATATAACTCTTTCAAACGATGACGTGTCAGAAGGATATTTTGGATTTTCGTTTTGAGAAGCTTTAATGAAAAAGGCTTAGCAATATAATCATCAGCACCAATACTCAACCCAGAAATAGCATGTTCGAGATCCGATTTCGCCGATAAAAGAATAATCGGGATATGGCTCGTCGTTATATTTTGGCGTACTCTTTTACAAAACTGAAGTCCGTTAACATGAGGCATCATTACGTCGCAGATAATTAGATCATAGGTATGACCGCTTAATTTCTCCGTAGCCTGCTGTCCGTCATGAGCTATACTCACATTGTAAATCTGGGATAAATTTTCAGAAAGATATTCTGTCATATTCAGATTATCATCTACTATAAGAATCGATTGTTTCGCTTGATCCGTATCGGGCAACGAAAAATCGGTACTCTCTGCATTTTCTACAGGATTAAGATAATACTGAGGTTTATAATCAATACTGATATTAGGACATTCGCCATATTCCGAAATATGATAAACAGTTTCCGACAAAGGCAAATAAAACGAAAACAAAGCCCCCTTTCGTTCTTCACTACTTACTTTCAGAAACCCATGGTGTAATTCGGCCAATAATTTGGCATAAGCCAATCCGATCCCTGTTCCTCCGATCTGCATATCGGGAGCAGCCGTATAAAACCGGTCAAATATATATTTCTGTCTTTCTTTTGAAATGCCGATACCGGTATCTTTTACAGCAATAATAAGGTAATCGTTTTCGGAGAATACAGACACCGTTATAGCTCCATTTGCCGGAGTAAATTTAAAGGCATTAGAAAGAAAATTATTGAGAATATTTTTAAGTATAAAAGGATCGAATAATGTAATCAATGAAGGAGATTCCATATCGATCTGATAATTTATATTCTTTCCCTTAGCCAATAAATAAAAAGAAGAATAAACTTTACGAATAAAATCCATTATCTCTTCCTGGGAGACCCGAAGTTTCGTCTGACCCTGTTCTGCCTTTTCAAAATTGATGAGTTCATCAATAAGGCCGGATAAGGATTGGGCGTTCCGATAAACCAGTTCAAGCTGTTTCTTCTGCCATTCATTGCTTTTACATACATCCAATAGGTTTTCGAGCGGGGATGTGATTAGGGTCAAAGGCGTTTTAAGTTCATGTGATACATTAATAAAAAACTGCGTTTGCATATTTTGTAACTCTTCAACCTTTTGCTTTTCGATTTTCTCCTGATTCAGTTCATTATACAAACGAATTCGCTCCTGGATAATTTTAAAAATACAAATTGCGGCAATAATCATCAATACAAGGTAAAGTATTATCATCGGGGTAGAACACCACCAGGGAGGAGATATAATTATATCGATCGAAACCTCCGACGGCAATTCATTATTGAGCGTATTAGATTTTATATGTAAACGATACTTTCCTACCGGAAGTTCCGAAAATGTAAGCTCCCTATTTGTTATATAGGTCCACGTATCGTTAAAGCCCTCTAACAAATACGCATACGACACATTATTATTTGCATTATAATTAATTGAGGTAAACCGGAGAGTAAACATCCGCTGATTTGCATTTAGCACAATCTGATCACATTTGGATATATGGGATTTCAAAATTCCCGTTTCATCATTCGGCCGAACCGGATGATTATACAGCAACAGATCTGAAAACAGAATAATATTATTATCGGAAGTTTCATCCGCGATTTTATCCGGATCGAAAATCACGATTCCTTTAATACTGCCAAACAGGATTTTTCCATCCGACATTTTACACACGGATGACTGGTTGAACTGACTTGTCGGTAATCCGTCATTTTTATTATAGTAATGCCAGGTTTCACGAATAAGATTATACTTCATCAATCCGGCATTGGATG
>JAVWBH010000023.1:0-16335 GCA_036649595.1 Bacteroidales bacterium | reverse complement strand
AAATCGAAGTTTCGGTAAGAAACACTATATGTTAACCCGAATGTGAATCGGGGAAAAGCATTTCCTAAGATATACCTGTCTTTCGAGTCAATCACTCCGTCTTCATTTCGGTCTACAAATTTAAGGTCGCCCGGTTGTACATTTCCTCCTACCGGAATAGCGGAAGTTTCGATCTCATCATAGCTCTGAAATAAGCCAGCCGTTTTGTATCCATAGTATGAATTTAAAGGCGCACCTTCTCTAATCAGGGTATTTAGCTCTTCTAATCCGTTGATTTGCTCTTTTCCCGGGAATTTCAACACCTTATTCCATGAATCGCCTAAAGAGAAATTCACATTATGCATAAATTTTCCCGATTTTAAACGATAATTGATCGAAAGATCCCATCCCTGATTCTGCATTTCTCCGATATTATCCATCGGCATTGTTGTACCGAAAACGGTCGGAACGATTGGCTTCATTAAAATATCAGTCGTTTTCTTATGGAAATAATCGAATGTAACATTTAATGAGTTGTTCAGAAAACCGGCATCAATACCAATATCCGCCGTATATGTTTTCTCCCAGGTCAGATTTTTATTACCCAGATCGAATCCAACTCCGGTTACGGGGATATTATCATACGCATAAGAGTTATTGTGGTTTGAATAAATCGTGAATCGGTCATAGGTTCCGATACTTTGATTTCCGAGGATACCGTATGATCCGCGCAATTTAATATCGCCGATTTTCTCTTTGTATCTTTCCATGAAGCTTTCTTCCGAAATACGCCAGCCTACAGAACCCGACGGGAAGAATCCCCAACGTTGTTCTTTTGCAAATTTTGAAGAACCATCATAACGGAAACTGAATTCCGCATAATATTTGTCTGCAAAATTATATCCGGCACGCCCTAATACAGAAGTAATGCTCCAGCGATTTGTATTCTCTATTGAAACAGACGATCCGCCACCCACAACAATCTCCGTATCATCTCCTCCCGAAGTACCTAACTCAGGTTCGGTGTATTTCATCTTTATTTCATTTCCGGTTGAAGTGAATGATTCATTAGTAGCACCTAACAGCCCGGTGATATTGTGTTTTCCGAAAGACTTGTTATAATCCATTAATAATTGGCTGTTAATGCGGTAGGCATCATAATTCCAATCACCTGTTTCCCGGGTTGCATTAGCATATGAACTTGGCGTCTCGGCATCTGCGCTGGTATAGAACGGTACTTGGTTGTTACGTGTAAAACGGTGATCATTCATGACATCGACACCCAGAATACCCCGTAACTTTAACCCGTCTATGATTTTTATATCCAGTCCGATATTTCCGTTAAAATAATTGTTTCTGTATTTATTTGTTCCGCCGGCTTCTAATAAACCCAATGGGTTGAATTCAGAGAGGATATCATTGATAAGATATTTTCCGTCTTCCGTTTTCATCTGATAATAATAATAAGGAGGGATACGCGACGCATCGATTTCGAGACTTCCTCCTGCCGGGCTGACACTGTTGTTGCGGGTAAAAGAGGAGATAAAGGTTAGTTTAAAGCGTCCTTTCTCTGTAGTGATATTACTTCGGAGATTATATCGTTCAATCCCGTAATTCCTATTCCCGACATAGTTGCTTTCCTGATCATAATATCCCAGCGAAAATAAATAGGTAGTATTTTTATTTCCTCCCGATACGCTCAGGTTATAGTTTTGTTGTAGGGCTGTTCGTATAATCTGGTTATAGAACCAGTTTTCTTCGTTTCTGTGAGCCGCCAGATCCCGGATTTGGTCGGGTGTATAGACCGGGTTCTCATTGGCATTCGTCATTGCCAGATTTCTCAATGTAGCATTTTGGTAGCCTGCCACGGGCGAAAAAAGAATCTTCGGGTCTTGCCATCCCATCATGCCACTGAGCCGAATGGAAGGGGCTTGTTCTTTCTGTCCGGTTTTAGTGGTTACCAGAATCACTCCGTTTGAAGATCTTGATCCATAAATAGCTGCCGTTCCCGCATCTTTCAAAATGGATATATTTCCAATATCCATCGGGTTTAATTTATTGAAAGAGCTTTCGTCCGAAACGAGCCCGTCAATAACGATAAGGGGACTGTTGCTGTTGAGGGTACTTACACCTCTGATATTTAAATTAGAAGTATTGTCATTCGGATTAAAGCTGCGTTGCTGAATAACGAGGTTGGGAGCAGCTCCCTGAAGCGCCTGAGTCAGGTTGGCTACCGGCCGGTTTTCAATCATTTCGGATTTGACCTGGTCTACCGAGCCGACCGCACTCTTACGCGTGGTGGTACCATATCCGATTACAATTACTTCATCTAATAGTTTATTATTCTCCGAAAGAATTACCGACAGGTTCTTTTTACCGTCGGGCGTACGCTCCTGAGTTGTGTATCCAATATAAGAAAATACCAGCGTTGCTTTCGGAGCGCACTCAAGTGCGAAATTCCCATTAATGTCTGTAATGGTTCCGGCGGTGGTGCTTTTTATCGATACACTTACACCGGGTAATGGCTCTCCGGCATCATCTTTTACGATTCCCTTAATTACAAAGTTGTTTTTCTCTGCAGTAGTATTTGACCGACCTGCAGTCTGGGCATAGATATTAGGGGAGACACCTAATAACAAGGCCATAACC
The DNA here is from genome assembly GCA_036649595.1 of Bacteroidales bacterium. Taxonomy (GTDB): domain Bacteria; phylum Bacteroidota; class Bacteroidia; order Bacteroidales; family JAUNSR01; genus JAUNSR01. Next base: position 13,707 of record JAVWBH010000023.1, on the reverse strand, counting down.
AAACTTAGAAACAAAAGTCTATGCTTCCTATAAGTCATGTTTTTTTTGATTTAAGGATTAATAAAATTTATATTGAAATAGTTTTCATGCGCTATAATCACAGGCTAAAATTAAAATTAAGCGCAAAGAGGAGAATGTTATTTTAAGACATTTTTCATCATATATTAACCAATGTCTGCGATTCGTACTTCTTTGTCAGTAAAATATCTTGTTTTATTTTACTCCAAAACAGCACTCCATCCCCCGTTACGAACCATTCTGACAGGGATTGTCATCTCATTTGTGACTTCTTGTATATTCCTCCTGTAATCCATCGCCTGACGGGGAGCGTTGATCCCGTCTTCAAAGGACGTCATTTTATAACGTTTGCCGGGGGACAGAAAATAGAGATCGATATTGAACGTATAACCTGCGTCCGAGTTACCGGTAATACCGCCGATAAACCATTTTTCGCCTTTCCTTTTTGCCAGAATAATGTAATCGCCCGTACGCGCTTCTAAAGGGATGGTTTCGTCCCATGTTGTGGGTACATCTGTTATAAAACGGGTACAATCGTCATTTTGATAATATAAGGAGGGATTGTCGGCGAGCATTTGCAAAGGCGATTCGAAAATAATATATAAGGCTAGCTGATATGCCCGGGTACCTATGCTGGCCGCATTCGGACGACAAGCGGAATATACTTCCGGCTGCATATTGATCATTGCACCGGGAGTGTAGTCCATCGCGCCGGCCGCATTTCGGATCATCGGGAAAAGAATGGAATTATCCGGAGTACAGCCTCCCATTTGTTCCATTCCCCTGACTCCTTCATATGAAATAACGTTTGGATAGCGGTATTCCAATCCGGCAGGTTTGAATGATCCGTGAAAATTGACAAGCAGTTTATTTTTGGCCGCCTCTTTCGCCACACGTTCGTAAAAGTTTACCATCCATTGATCACTGCGATCCATGAAGTCGATCTTGACGCCTGCCACTCCCCATTCGTTGAATCGTTCGAAAAGAGAAAAATTCTTCTCAACGGTGAGCCATGTAAGCCAAAGGATCACATCTACGTTTTTCTTTTTTCCATAAGCAATGATTTCGTGTACGTCAACTTTGGGATTCGGCGTATAGGGATCTTTTGTATCTAATGCCCATCCTTCATCCATCAGGATATATTTTACTCCGTACTTACTCGCAAAATCAATGTAATATTTATAGGTGTCCAGATTATAGCCGGCCGTAAAATTTACATCCGGGCCATAGGGTGACGCATCATTCCACCATTCCCAACTCACTTGCCCGGGACGGATCCATGAAATATCATCAATCAGGCTTTCTCCCGCCAAGCGGCTTCCCATCGTATTTTTCAACAGGTCTTTGTCTTGTTTTGAGAAATAAAGGTATCTCCAGGGGAAGGTTCTCACACCGTTGGTCTTTGCAATGTAAGGAGCCGTTTGAGTAATCTTTACGCTACGATCGCCTTCATCGGTAAATTCCAGCGGAGCTTGGGGAAATGCGGAGCAGATTGCCGCAGCAGAGCTTCCTTTCAGAAACATGCAGGGATAATCGACGAGATCGGTTTCCGAAAAAAAGATGCTATGCCCCGAGGGTGTGGTCAGCAAAATAGGTAATGTAGAGAGTTGATCTTCTTCTTTCCATTCTTCGAGCGGCATTTTTTTATAAGGCTCTTCATAAGCAGTCTTAAAACTGTTTGAGAGTTGTAGGTATGCCTGTGTGTTTTCCGGGAAATTAATTGATACCGGTTCATTCAGCACCGTTATCGTATCTTTTTTATTTGTCTTAAACCGGTAGGCAATACCATCGTCGTAGATACGCATTTCAATGGCGTAATTATCCTTAAAAGAGAATTCTGCGGCCTCATAACAATTCCGGATGCGGGAAAATTTAAGCGGGAAAGCCGGCTGAATATCTTTGTTTATGCGATGCTTCTTTGTGCCGGTTAATTTGGGTGTCCGCCCTAATGTTTCATTTTGCAATTGCAAAAGCAGGCTGGCACCTTCGATTACAGGTATATTCTCATATTTTACAGAGAAACGGATATCATCTTTGATCTGAACAGCTGTTTCGATGATTCCGCCGGGCGATTTCAGAATGATCTCCTTACCAGATATCTGCGGTAGATTGAATAAGAAGACAACGAAGAAAAGATACCCTTTGGGTAGATTGTGTTTTTTCATTTCAGAGTAATTAGTATTCGATATGCTGTCAAATGTATGGGGTTTGGAACCAATTAAAGTCATAGATATTGCCAAAATATTCCTATATGCGGACATTATTTTATTTCTTCTTCACATGAGTACACAGCCTCTGTTATCGCCGTCTTCAACATGGAAAATCATATAAAGAAGCAATAATATGAAGAGAATAAAACTGTTACTTCTTCTGGCTTCCGCAGCCACGACGGGAGCAATCGCACAATCAAACGGTTTGACGGATATGAGCCGAAGCCGTTTTTCTAAAATGAGTAATACGGAATTGGGATCGGTCAGATGGACTGACGGATTCTGGGGAGATCGTTTTCAGGTTTACAGTAATACCTCATTACAGAGTATGTGGAACACCTGGAATACTCCTGAGATATCCCATGGGTTCCGGAACTTTGAGATTGCGTCGGGGGCTTGTAAAGGAACCCATTGGGGACCTCCCTTTCATGACGGCGATATGTATAAATGGATGGAAGGTGTAGCTTCTGTTTATGCTGTTAATAAAGATCCGGAGTTGGATAAGTTGATGGATCATTTTATTGCACATGTGGTGAAAGCACAACGGGCAGACGGATATATCCATACGCCGGTAATTATTGAAGAGATGAACAGGGGTGTGGATACGCACTCCGGACAACCTCAGACGGTTATCGGTACGAAAGTAGGAGCGGAAGATGAAAAAGGGGCTTTTGCAAACCGACTGAATTTCGAAACATATAATCTCGGACATCTCATGATGGCGGGAATCATTCATAAACGGGCAACCGGAAAAACAACTCTTTATGATGCTGCCGTACGGGCAACTGATTTTTTATGTTATTTCTATGAGACAGCTTCGGCCGAGTTGGCCCGGAATGCAATCTGCCCGTCGCATTATATGGGTGTGGTAGAGATGTATCGCGCTACCGGAAATCCGCGTTATCTGGAGTTATCGAAAAACCTCATTGATATCCGGGGGATGGTAGAGAACGGAACCGATGATAATCAGGACCGAGTTCCTTTCCGCGACCAATATAATGCGATGGGGCATGCCGTTCGCTCAAATTACCTGTATGCCGGCGTAGCAGATGTATATGCGGAGACGGGCGAACAGCAACTCATGAAAAACCTGAACAGTATCTGGGAAGATATCGTAACGCGTAAGATGTATGTGACAGGTGCGTGTGGCGCTCTTTATGACGGCACGTCTCCCGACGGCACGTGTTATGAACCGGATAGTATCCAGAAAGTTCATCAGAGTTACGGACGTCCTTATCAACTCCCGAACAGTACGGCTCATAATGAAACGTGTGCTAATATCGGAAATATGCTTTTTAACTGGCGTATGCTTGAAGTAACCGGGGATGCTAAATATGCAGAGATTGTAGAAACCGCACTTTACAACAGTGTATTGAGCGGGGTCAGCCTTGACGGGAAGCGATATTTTTATACCAACCCGCTTCGTATCAGTCATGACCTGCCTTACACGTTGCGCTGGCCTAAAGAGCGTACCGAATATATCAGTTGTTTCTGCTGTCCGCCCAATACCTTGCGTACGGTATGCCAGGCGCAAAACTATGCGTATACGGTAGGCGATAAAGCAGTATGGTGTAATTTGTATGGAGCTAACAGCTTTGCAACCGATCTGAAAGGGGTAGGTAAAATCGAACTGGCTCAGGAAACCGATTACCCGTGGGACGGAACGGTTAATATTACCGTGAAAAGCGTTCCTCGTAAAAATAATTTCGCTCTTTATATGCGTATTCCGGAATGGTGTGATCAGGCAACGGTACGTGTAAATGGTACCCCAGTAGCCGGTAGCTGGAAACCGAATACGTATGCCGAGATTAACCGTACATGGAAAAAGGGCGACCGTGTTGAACTTGTAATGGAGATGCCGGTGAAACTGTTAGAAGCACATCCGTTGGCGGAAGAGATCCGGAATCAGGTTGTTGTAAAGCGCGGACCATTGGTATATTGTCTGGAGAGTATGGATATAGCCGATAATCAACCAATTGATAATGTGTTGATACCTGCCGATATGAAGTTTACACCGAAAAAAATAAGTATCGACGGAAGCCCTGTCGTAGCACTCGACGGGACAGCGCGCCTGGCAGCACACGATACCTGGAAAGGGGTACTTTATCGCGAGGTGGCCAAAGCCGAAAAACCGGTACAGATCCGTTTGATTCCTTATTATGCATGGGGAAATCGCGGGAAAGCGGAAATGACAGTATGGATGCCTTTAGCTCGATAAATCAATGAAGAAAGTTATATTAACCGGCTTATTCTCTCTGCTGATCGTTTCTCTTTCAGCAGCAGAGATCTGGCTTTCGCCAACCGGTAACGATCAGAATCCCGGCACCCGCCAAATGCCTAAGGCAACTCTTACGGCTGCCCTTCGTCAGGCCCGCGAATGGCGGCGCCTGCAAAATCCGGATATTACCGGCGGAATCAATATTTATCTTCAGGGCGGCACATATCCGCTTTATGAGGCTGTGTTTGTACGTCCGGAAGACAGTGGAACGAAAGACTCGCCAACCATCATCACGGGAGTAGAGGGACACCAGGCTGTTTTGAGTGGAGGAGTGAATATTCCGAACTGGAAGAAAAACGGTAAACTATGGGTGGCGGATGTTCCCGAATTTAACGGGCGGCCGCTTGATTTCCGCCAACTTTGGATCAATGGGCGCAAAGCGGTTCGGGCCCGCGACGTGAGCGATTTTGAGCAGATGTACCGTATTCTGAGTAATGATCCGGAACGCCGTATTCTTTGGGTGCCGGCTCAGGCGGTGAAGAAGATCGCCAAATCCCGACATGCAGAGATGGTATTACATGAAATGTGGTGTGTCGCTAATCTGCGCATCAAGTCGATCGAGATAGCAGGGGACAGTGCGGCGGTTCGATTTCATGACCCCGAGAGCCGTATTCAGTTTGAACACCCGTGGCCCCGCCCGATGGTAACGACCGACGGCCACAATTCGGCTTTCTATCTCACAAATGCGAAAGAACTGCTTGATGAGCCGGGTGAATGGTTTCACGATATTCATACTCGTAAATTGTATTATTATCCGCTGGCCGGCGAACAGATCGAACAGGCGGTGGTACCTGCCGTAGAAACACTGGTGCAGGTAACAGGTACGCTCGACCGTCCGGTAGAACATATTCAGTTTCGTAATCTGACATTCAGCCATACTACCTGGTTACGTCCTTCTTTACAGGGACATGTACCGCTGCAGGCCGGTATGTATATGACAGATGGTTATAGCATTTCGCCTAAAATGGTGCGTAACTACAATAATCACTTGCTTGATAATCAGGGTTGGCTAGGACGTCCGACTGCGGCTGTGGCTATTTCGGCGGCAAATCATGTTGATTTCGGAGATTGTGTGTTTGAAAAGCTCGGATCTACCGGACTTGATTATGAATGGGGTACGCACGGCGGAACTGTCCGCGGCTCTATTTTTCGTGATATTGCCGGCAACGGTATTCTGACAGGTAGTTTCAGCCCGGATGCGCATGAAACGCATTTACCGTATGATCCGGCAGACCAGCGGGAGGTATGCAGCCACCTGACCATATCTAATAATTACATTACCGATGTTACGAATGAAGATTGGGGTACACTGGGTATTTGTGCGGGCTACGTAAAGGATATTCTGATTGAGCATAACGAGATCAGTGAAGTTTCTTATTCGGGTATCAGCCTGGGATGGGGATGGACACAGTCGGTAAATTGTATGCGGAATAACCACGTACATGGAAATCTGATTCACCATTATGCGAAACACATGTATGATGTAGCGGGTATTTACACGTTGGGATCACAGCCGAAAAGCAGTATAACAGAAAACTGCATTCACTCGATCTATGTGCCCGGCTATGTACATGACCCGAACCACTGGTTCTATCTTTATACAGATGAAGGTTCTTCTTTTATTACAGTGAAAGATAATTGGACGGCCGGCGACAAACATTTGCAGAATGCGAACGGGCCGGGCAATGAATGGATCAATAATGGCCCGGGCATAAGTGAAGAGATCAAGAACCGAGCCGGCCTCGAACCGGCCTATATTCACCTGAGAGATAAAAAATAAGATGAAAAATAAAATAATAACATTGTTTGGAGCATTTGCCATGACCGCCACTGCAGCTGCTCAGACCTGGATCTGGTATCCGGGCGATTATGAAATCTGGTTGGGTAATCAGATGAATAACCGACGAACGGAACGCGGCGCTTTCTTCCCTCCGTTCTGGAAGACAGACAGCCATTATGTAGTCGTTGAGTTTAGCAAGCAGCTCGAACTCGATGCTCCTGAAGAGGTGACAATTGCCGCGGAAGGAAAATATAATGTGAAACTTGACGGTAAACTGCAGTTCGGAATGCCTGAGAAGATTCTGCTTCCGGCAGGAAAACATTCACTGAATATAAAGGTCTGGAATCAGGCTACCCCGCCTGCGATTTATGTCAAAGGAGACAACATAAAGTCAGACGGCAGTTGGAAAGTAACCTACGAAGATAAAGAATGGATCGATGAAAGCGGAAAAGCCAGTGATACGTCGGCTACCATTTATATGGATGCGGGTTGCTGGAATTTTGATCAGCCAGACCAGTTACCGTCGCAATTCTCCTTGAAGCGGGATCCGATGCCTGCCGTTGGTAAAAAAGAGGTGCCGGGCGGTATTCTGTATGATTTTGGCAAAGAGACTTTCGGATATGTGGTATTGAATAATATTTCGGGAAGTGGCGATATCTCCCTTTATTACGGAGAGAGTCCCGAAGAAGCGCTGGATACAGAATATGGCGAAACGCTCGATAAGTTGCAGGTACGGCCCGGAGCTGTAACCGATTTGGCTACCCGTGTTACGGAAGCATCTGACGGGAGTTATACTTTGCAGAACAGTAAGGCTTTTCGGTATGTATATGTAGCTGCCACTCCGGGCGTGAAGATCGGAGAGGTGAGCATGGATTATGAATACCTGCCCGAAGATTACCGGGGATCGTTTACCTGTAATGATGAGGAAATGAACCGGATTTGGGACGTAGGTGCTTATACGATGCACCTGACTACCCGCGAATTTTTTATTGACGGTATCAAACGTGACCGTTGGGTATGGAGCGGCGATGCCATCCAGAGCTATCTGATGAACTACTATCTGTTTTTTGACAATGAATCGGTAAAACGTACAATTTGGTTGCTTCGTGGTAAAGATCCGGTAACAAGCCATACCAATACGATTATGGATTATACCTTCTTCTGGTTCTTAAGCGTGTATGATTATTATATGTATTCGGGCGACCGGCATTTTGTTACACAGCTTTATCCGCGCATGCAGTCGATGATGGAGTATGTGTTGGGCCGCACGAATGGCAACGGAATGGTGGAAGGTATGGATGGAGACTGGGTATTCGTTGACTGGGCCGATGGTTATCTCGATAAAAAAGGGGAACTGGCTTTTGAGCAGGTACTTTTCTGCAAGAGTCTTGAAACCATGGCGCTTTGTGCGTCGCTGGCCGGGAATGATGCCGATGAGGCAAAATATGGAAAACTGGCTACCGCCCTGCGTTCTAAGTTGGAACCAGCCTTTTGGAATGAAGAAAAACAGGCGATGGTACACAACCGTGTAAACGGCCGGCAGAGCGAATCGGTAACCCGGTATGCGAATATGTTTTCCGTTTTCTTCAATTACCTTGATCCTGCCAAACAGCAGACTATCAAAAAAAGCGTGTTGATGAATGACAGTATTCTGAAAATCACGACGCCTTATATGCGCTTTTATGAATTGGAAGCCCTCTGTGCATTGGGTGAGCAGAAAGCTGTTTTGCAGGAAATGAAAGCTTATTGGGGAGGAATGCTTCGGGAAGGGGCTACCTCTTTCTGGGAAAAATATAATCCGGAAGAGAAAGGAACACAGCATTTGGCCATGTACGGACGGCCATATGGTAAAAGTTTGTGTCATGCCTGGGGTGCGAGTCCGATTTATCTGCTGGGTAAATACTACTTGGGTGTGAAGCCCGAAAAAGAAGGGTATACAGAATATTCTGTAACACCGGTATTGGGCGGATTGAAATGGATGAAGGGTTCTGTGCCGACTCCGCAAGGAGATATTCAGATATTTATGGATTATAAAACTGTTCGGGTAAAATCGCCGGGAGGTACCGGATATGTTTATCTGACCAGTCGGAATATGCCGAAATGTGCTACGGCTGCTGTTGAGAAAATCGGCCCCGACCGTTACCGTATATTGGTAAAACCGGGCAGTGAGCTGACTGTGAAGGGAAATTTCAGATAAAAATAAGAGGGGCGAATTTTCATTCGTCCCTCTGTTTATTTAAAAAGCAATACTCACTCCTTGTTGTGTGTTATCGCGTGAGGCAGGTTCTTCTTCAAACTGCTCAAGCCATATCTGGTCACCTTCCATTACGGCATAAGAGAAATGGGTCACCCAATCGCCCAAAATAAGGATGCGACTGTCGCGGGTAAGCATCAGATCGAGCATGATATGCCGATGGCCGTAAATAAAGTAATTGATCTGACTCTCTTTCAGTCGTTCTTTTGAATAAAGAACCAGATGCTCCTTGTCTTCCCCTAAAAATGAATCGAAATCCGATCCGTTCAGGCGGCTGTGTTTCGACCATTTATGGGCAAAAGATACAGCCCAGCGAGGATGTATTCCCGAAAAAAGTTTTTGACAAAACTTATTACGGAAAAACCAGCTCATGAATTTGTATGCCTGAGAGTCGTCTCCCAAGCCGTCGCCATGCGCCAGGAGCAGTGTTTTGCCATTGATCTGGGTTGTGAGAGCCTGTCTGTGGATGATTACTCCGGTTTCTTCCGGCAGATAGTCAAACAGCCAGATGTCATGATTACCGGTAAACCAGTGTATCTCGATACCGCTGTCGGTCAGTTCGGCCAGTTTTCCGAAAAAGCGGGTAAATCCTCGGGGAACTACCGTTTTATATTCAAACCAAAAATCGATGATGTCACCCAACAGGTAGATGGCGGATGCCTCTCCCTTGATCGAGTCGAGAAAACGCACCAGTCGTTTTTCGTGTTCAATAGGGTTGGCGAATGTTTTAGAACCGAGATGTGCGTCAGAAAGAAAATAGATTTTCTTCATCTTACAGAAATCCTAATTCCAACTTAGCTTCTTCACTCATCATGTCTTTATCCCATTCGGGCTCAAATACAAGATCGATATCAACGCTTTTTACTTCGTCGATACTTTCTACTTTCATTCGTACATCTTCCAGAATGAAATCGGCTGCCGGACAGTTCGGTGCCGTCAGTGTCATTTTGATTTTAACGTTTTTCTCGTCGTCGATATCTATTTCATAAACCAGGCCGAGTTCGTAAATATTTACGGGAATTTCCGGATCGAATACAAGGCGAAGCATTTCTACGATCTTTTCTTCCAGGGCAAGCAATTTATTTTCCATTGTGTTCAATTGTTTATATACACAAACTTACATAAGAATATAGTATCTATGAAGCGCGTCCTGAAAAAAAATAGTTATCAATGATAAAAAGGTTGCCTCGCTATATCTTTCCTTCGTCTGCATAACTGAAATAGCAATCCTCGCATACGATGAGGTGATCGAGTACGCGGATATCCATCAGCCGGGCGGCTTCTTTGATTTTTTTTGTAAATGAATCGTCTGCAGCGCTGGGCTTATTGTTGCCCGACGGATGATTATGACACAGTATCAGACCGGATGCCAGTTGTTCGATCGCATCTTTCAGGATAATGCGTATATCGACGGCGGTTTCTGAAACTCCGCCTTTGCTGATTTTCTTGCGATGGATGACCCGGTTTGACTGGTTGAGGTATGCTACCCAAAACTCTTCATGTTTCAGATCTGCCAGAATAGGGCGGAAGTATTGGTAAACATCGCGGCTCGATGTGACGGTAAAGTTTTTGATCACTTCGCTTTGATTGCGCCGGCGCCCCAGCTCAAGGGCAGCAAGGATAGAGATGGCTTTTGCCGGGCCGATCCCTTTATGGGCATTGGTAAGCTCTTTGACGGTGATTTTACCAAGCCGGTTAAGGTCGTTGTTTTGTCGGAGAAGGATTTCCCGGGATAGCTCTACCGCACTTTTATCTTTGTTTCCTGATCCGATCAGAATAGCAATCAGTTCAGCGTCAGAGAGGGCCGTCAGACCATTGGTCAGCATTTTTTCACGTGGCCGGTCATTTTCGGCCCACTCTTTAATATTCATGGTTTTGTTCGGGTTTTAGTTTTCCTTATTATACATCTTCTTAATCTTATTCCGGCTTTCAAGCTCTTTTCTTAAAACTATTTTCTGCCAGAATGCTTTCAAAAAGCCGCTGCCGTAACCGATTAACTGGATCAGGCCGGTAAATACCGACAAAAATCCGATTTTCAGACTTTTATTTTTGGCGGTCGAATCGGCAAAAAGAGTAATCAGATAGGCCGCTAACAGGAGTAATACCCACGGGCGCCAGATGGAGATGATCAGCATCCCTATCAGAAAAATTGTAAACAGAGCGGGTGCGAAATGTACCAGTTTTAATGATTCTGGATGTTGTTTGTATAAGGAGATACGCGCTTGCCCGAAAATATGTACCTGTTTGAAAAACTTACACATATCCACGCGGCGCTTGTGATATACGAAAGCTTCGCGTATCAGAGCCGTGCGGAAGCCCGCCTTGCGAATACGGGTACTGAGATCGATATCTTCACCCAGCGTATCGCGGAATCCGTTGGTTGCCTCGTATACCTTGCGGGAGAATCCCATATTAAAGGAACGCGGACAGAATTTTTCGAGTTGATTTTTTCCTCCTCGTATTCCGCCTGTAGTAAAAAACGACGTCATCGAGTGGTTGATGGCCTTTTGGGTATCGGTAAATGATTCGTGGGCGGCATCGGGCCCCCCGAAGCAATCTACATAATCGTTGTCAAGCCTGTTTTTTACGATCGACAGGTAATCGGGCGGTATGATGCAGTCTGAATCGAAGAACAGAAAATAGCTGCCGGTGGCTTTTGTCATTCCGATAGTACGCGAATCGCTCTGTCCGGTATTCGGTTTAAAGAAATAGGTGATCTCCATCCGGCTCCGGTAACTGTTTAACAGGCTATCGCACTTCCGGGTAGAGCCATCCTCAATGACAACGATCTCAAAATCTTTATAGCTTTGTGCCGCCAGTGAGTCGAGTAACTCTTTCATTTCTTCCGGGCGGTTATAAACGGGAATGATAATCGAGAAATAGGGCATATTATCTGTTCTTTAGTTTATTCAAATGTATGAATTTTATAACAGATATGACAGCCGGAAATGAAAAAACGCGAAGGGTAGCCGGCCGGCTTGCCCTTCGCGTTTTTTAAAACTGACCGGAAGGTCAATTATTCTTTAGCACGTTCAACGTAAGATCCGTCGCGTGTGTCAACTTTAATTTTATCACCGGTGTTGATAAACAAAGGTACACGTACGGTAGCGCCTGTTTCAACGGTTGCCGGTTTCAATGAGTTTGTAGAAGTATCCCCTTTCAGACCTGGTTCTGTATAGGTGATCTCAAGAATTACCTGTGTAGGAACGTCAGCGTAAAGGATTGTTTCATCGTCTGCTTTAACCATTACTTCACAGATGTCGCCTTCTTTCAGGAACTTAACACCGTTGATAAGATCTTCGCCAATTACAACTTGTTCGTAAGTTTCGTTGTGCATGAAGTTAAGACCCATATCATCTTTATAAAGGAATTGGTATGGGCGACGCTCGATACGAACCTCATCAATTTTTACACCGGCATTGAATGTATTGTCAATAACACGGCCTGTTGTAATATTTCTTAGTTTAGTACGAACAAATGCAGCTCCTTTTCCCGGTTTAACGTGAAGGAATTCAACGATAGAATATAACTGGCCGTTGTATTCGATACACATGCCGTTTCTGATATCAGCTGTAGTAGCCATAAAATAGATATTTTTGTATTTGATTTATGAATTCAGTCCCACCGAGCGGTGTAACATGTTCTTTATGAACAGATGCAAAGGTAATCGAATTTGAGGAAAAAAGAAAAACTTTAGTGCAAAAATGGACTAACTGTTTGTTTATTAAAAAAAAGTACCTATTTTTGCAGTCCGAAAACAGGTCTAAGATACCCTCGAATTTAAACGAAAAAATAACATACGGCAATGAAACAAACATTTCAACCATCAAACAGAAAAAGAAGAAACAAACACGGTTTCCGTGAGAGAATGGCATCAGCTAACGGTCGTCGCGTATTAGCATCTCGTCGTGCTAAAGGTCGCAAAACTTTGACAGTATCAGACGAAATGTCTCGCTAATAGCTGTTAGCCTGTGATTAGGCAAAATATAACAAAGCCCGCATCGGTTTATCCGTTGTGGGCTTTTTGTTTTTATCCCCGTTCCGTTTTACTGATTTATCCAGGTTTATTTTAATTTGGATCACCCGATATTTAGTGGGATTAAGCATATACTATTTCTACGGATTAAGATTAAAATCAGATGAAAAGGCATCCCGAAAATAATTTCCGGAGATGTTTTTTCACACACCGTACGGAGTTCTCTCGCGTGCCGTACGGAGTTCTTCCTTACACCGTACGGAGTTCTCTCGCGTACCGTACGGTGTAATGAAGGATTCCGTACGGTGTAATGAAGGATTGCGTACGGTGTAAGGAAGAACTCCGTACGGTGCGCGCAATCTCCCTGCCCAATAGAAGTATAATGGTACCCAAAATTTGGAAAATCGCTTAAGTTGGATATAAACGTATTATATTATTTCCATCCCCCAAAGATTAAATAATTATCTATTCCCCCACTAAATATCGGGTGAGCCATTTTCTTTTCGACAGAGGATGTTATTCTTTATCTTAATACTACTGTGCGGTTGGACCATGTTTTTGTGATATCAGATAATTGTATATTTTATTTCAAAGATATTAAGTCAAGGAATAGATGTTTTTCTGAAAAAATAATTACGGAAATTTTTCCATAATAAGAGGAATGTTATACATTTGTAGTCGGTTGAGCTTCTTTCAGAGAAGGATCAGGCAGGAGCGTCGCCAACATGAAAAGGAGTTTTATTATTAACTATATTAAGATAGAAGATTATGTCTAAAATTACAGTAGTAGGTGCCGGTAATGTAGGTGCTACATGTGCGAATGTACTTGCTGTGAAAGAAGTAGCAAGTGATGTAGTTCTTTTGGATATCAAAGAAGGTTTCGCTGAAGGAAAAGCGATGGATATCATGCAGACTGCAAACCTGTTAGGTTTTAGCACACGCGTAAAAGGTGTAACAAATGATTATGCAGAAACAGCAGGTTCTGACGTAGTGGTAATCACTTCAGGTCTGGCTCGTAAACCAGGTATGACTCGTGAAGAGTTGATCGGAGTGAATGCAGGTATCGTTAAAAGTGTTGTTGAAAGCATTTTGAAATATTCTCCTGAAGCTGTTTTGATTATCGTAAGTAACCCAATGGACCCTATGGCTTACCTTACAAACAAAGTAGCAGGTATCTGCCGTCACCGTATC
>JAVWBH010000022.1:0-16363 GCA_036649595.1 Bacteroidales bacterium | reverse complement strand
TGATCGATGAGATACTGCCGTAAGATAGTGATTAGAGCCAGAAAAATAAAAGGGCATTCGTAAAAAAAAAATAATTAATTTTTTATACTGAATGACCTTGTCCACTCCTTTGTTTTATAAAAGGTTATTCTTCAATGATAATACGGAATCCAACATTATGAACTTTCTGATAAGGATAATATGCCCGGCGTGAAGCGGCGGTACTCCTTTTAGGATGGTCTTTCCATGATCCGCCACGTACGACCTTCAATTCGCTTGTTCCAACTTTTTTCTGGTTATATGGAACATAGTCAGAGCAAGTCCATTCTGCTACGTTGCCATGCATGTCGTATAAGCCAAAAGGATTTGCCTGATATGAACCGGGCGTTGCCATGATCATATTGCCGTCGTCTACATTTTGCATTTTAGGAAGGAATGTATAATACGGATACCATTCATTCTTTTCATCCATGGGCTGAGGGTCAACACCTACTACTGCCATTTTATTCATTTGTTTGTCAGACATATTTTCAAATTTCGAGAAATCCGAATTTAAATTTCCGTACCAGAAATCTTCATCGCTTCCGGCCCGGCAAGCCCATTCCCATTGTGTTTCAGTCGGCAGTGAGATTTTCATACCTGTTTTTTTACCGGCTTGCTCACAAAAACTGGCTGCCTCATTCATACTTACCCGGATCACCGGTTGTTTAGGTTTAAAGGCGATATACCCTTCTGTTACGTGATCTTTCCATTGTTGATCCACAAACCTGCTTGAGTGTTTGGGAAAGAATACGTTAAATTGCTCGTTCGTAATCTCTTTCTCCGACATCCAGAATGCTTTTTTAACCTCAGCCTTATGAGCCGGCGCATAATTGGTATTCATCTTGTTTTTGCCCATAATAAACTGTCCGGCAGGAATCTTTACCAATGTGATTTTTACACCCGGTGCAATCTCTATAGTTTTTCTTTCCTGACGAATGGTTTCCTCCTCGTTGTTTGGTGTAAACGGAAAATTCTTTAGCTTCACCTCTTTATAGGTAGGCTTTTTAAAGATTGCTTGAGCCGGTTCCGGTTTTGCCTGTGATGCCAGATATTCTGTATATTGTTTTAATTCTTCTTTCCAGTCGGCAAAAACTCCGTTCGCATATTTTTTATTTAGTTCAATACGGCGGTCTATCTGATCACATTGAAGTGATGGTAACATATCCGCCTTGAACATCCCTTTGTCCGGAGCATTAAAGTCGATCCAATTATACAATGTACGCCATTCTTTATCGGTTAATTCTACACCGAAATGTCCGTTTTTAAGCATTTGTACAAGCGGGCTTACCGAAGCATGGTATTCATACGGGTACAGCACTTTCATTCCCGCTTCCGGTCCCTGGCGGTGTACATACGGATGGAGGTCGAGATAACTTAAGCCATATCCTTTTGCGTCTTTGCGGCCACCCACATAATTTAGCTTGCCTTTTGTTCCGTCATGGCAACTAATGCAATTCCGGTCCAGAATAGGCTGTATCTCAAGATCAAAAGTAAAGGACCGGACTCCTCCTTCCGGCTTTTGAATTTTCTGCGGATGCTTTTTAGAGGCCAGTACGCGCTTAGGCATCGGGATCTGATTCTGATCTTCATGACATCCAACGCAAGAAACTGTTTCGCCCGGTTGTCCGGTCAGCCAGCTTCTCATCCATTGAATAGCTCTGCCTTCTTCATCAAGGGGCTGCAGTGAAATAGGCGTGTTTGCCGGAATACGGAACATGACAGATCCGTCTTCTTCGACCGGTACCGTACCTAATAATCGTTTGATATCCCACCCACTCTGAATACCATGGGCTGTATGGTCAGATCTTGTTTTTAAATAAGCATATTCATACGCAAATATCCGAAGATGTTTAACTGTACCTCTTGGCACATCAGGTAATCCTTCTCCTTCGTAAATATCCTGAATAAATACAGTTGCCTCTTTTGAATCCGTGTTTATCTTTTCCGGAATGACCGGCGGTGTTTGCCGTTTGACAACAGGAATACCATAGATATAGCCTTCCCCTTCTGTTTCTGTTATCAGAGTCAGATTATCATACACATCTACCAAATAAATACCCCATAAGCCATTTGGCGATAATTTGGCTGTTACAATATAATAGTTTTGATTCAGCGGTTGGGGTTTTAAGAATTGAGGCCATACGCCGTCTACCATTCTGTCTTTTACAATCGGCACGATCGGCCGTTTGCTGAACGGCAGTTCCTGCACCATTCCTTTCTCTTCGATACGGCTTTGGGCCGGATCAAAAAGGATCAGTCTCCCGGAGCGTTGTACGCCGTGATGTCCGGAAATGATTCCGATAAAACGGGTCGGATGATCGGGCAGTGGTTGTACATCATAAATAGAAGTAGGAAAAACTGAGCCGCTACCATAAAGAGAGCGCTGCTCCGTACCATCCGGATTCATGTGCATAACGATACGCGAAAAATAATGAGTCAGGTCTGTATATTCCCAACGCACATACATGACACGTCCATTATTCATGACTACAGGACCCCAGTTTGCATCCTGGTCGAAAGTCAGTCGTCGCATCGCTTTATTTTCCGGATTGAAAATACATAGATTCCCAACCTGATCGCTGCCGCTTACGCAAGGTACACCTTGTCCGCCCACATTCGAGGCGGCCATGATTTGTCCGTTTGGAAGATAAGTGGCATCAAAATAATCAAGGTCTTCTGCCGTTCCGTTTGTTATTTTTCGGAAATTACTCCCATCCGTATTGATTTCATATACCTGCCAATGATGGTCTCCCGGTTCTGCCATCGTAAATAATAACCGGTCGGCATCCCAATGAAGTGTTAAATCAGGTACAGATGAACTGTGTTCCGGTTTGAAGATGGTGCGCGAAGATAGATTATTCCGTAATCCGCTTAACTCTTCAATTGAGGCCTTAAATCCGCTTTGCCGGGCTGATGTCTGGTTCGACCAGTTGTTTGGCTGTGTTCCTAATTGTGGCGGCATACTGCTACGAGCCTTATTCCCTAAGTCATAATGGCCCACAATTAATTTATCGACATCTAATAAAGGATTGTTCAGCAGGATTTTCTTTTTTAGACTAAGGGCCGTCTGTAAATCTTGAATAGTCTGAACGTCATTATTATATATCCCGGAAAAACCTTTTGAAACCAGGGCTTTTAGTTGATTGAAATACGCTTTGTTTTTTGCCTGGTCATATCCGTTGATAGTAGACATGTTTGCCATTGCTTTATCAATAGCTTCCATATTCAGCCAATTCAATTGATCCTCCAGATCTGCGATCCGAGTGGCATCTTCAAAAATAGTCAGGTATTCTTTTACCTGTTTAGTAATATCTGTTTCACTGTCTGCCTTTTTTATTGCGCTTAGGAAGTAATCTCGCTGTGCCAGACGGTCGATGGCAGCATGTGCCTGTTGCCTTTCGATTTCTGCATGGTTCTGCAACAGGAGTAGCTGAAAGTTATGGAAACAGAAAGAATAAAAAGGCAATATATCAGCCTTATATGTTGTTAATAAGCGTTTGCTTTCTTGTGCAGGAGAAACCGGCAATATCTGAAAAATAACAGACCCCTCCTTTGAATTATCGTCTATTCCTACTTCACATTCGAAACGGACATATTTTTTATCTAATGGAACCGACAAGATTGAGTTTCCTTCTCCGATAATCGTTTCTGTATACGTTTTTTTGTTTACCAATACAGGATTACCTCTTTTTTTAATGTTTTGGTTATAGATGAATGTTCCTGTCGTTTGAAATTTATTTTTAAGGTCTTGCAGGGGTGTGACATTGCCTGCAGCATCAATCAATCGGGCATTGATCCATACTCCAAAATCCTCTTTTTCACCGTCTGCGGTACCGTAAGTATTTAAGACCAGGTTTTCCCACCCCGCAACAGACATGCTTATCGGTGTAGTTGCCTGCTTTGGGTATATAACCGGCGATTCATAACGAGTTGTGATCTTTCGGGCAATGGCAATCTTCGAAGCGGCGATCTCCTCTTTCCAGTTGCCTGGTGTGTTTTTTTGATTTTTTTTAGGCGAAGCATTCGCCGATAAAATAATCAAACCCGACATGGCGGTTAATAATATCTTCTTCATCTGAATATAATTTATAAAGGTTTTTTCATCAGGTATCACTCCGCAGTCAGAACAGTTTTAAATATTTTACTGTCTTCTACGTAAAAGGCTGCAGATACTTTCTTTATTTGGTGGTTATCATTGGTTAATTCCCAGACAATCTGTTTCTTCTTATCTAACTCTATCAGATGAGGTAAGGGCCTTTTTTCTCCCTGTTTAAAATGTCCGTTCCAGTTACAGATTAACAAATGCCCGTTTTTTGTTTGTGAAATCTGAGCGGTATAATGCAATTTATTTTCTGAAATGTCAGTTTCTTTTATGCGTCTGACTTCCTTGCCTGTTTTCCGGTCTATTTCTAAAAAGCAATGACCGTCTCCACAGGCCACAATCAAATTCGAATTCTTTAGTTCAAGTACGGAAAAAGGTCCATATGGTACGGGGTATTCATTGATCTGGGTCCCTTGCCGGTTTATTTCAATGATTTTTTTACCGGCAAGAAGGGGGATCAGGTATGTATCGGATCTGCTTTTTATAACTTGCCTGAATTGACCGTGCAAATTAGCTGTTATTCCGTCAAATGGTACCTTCCGTTGTTCTTGTCCATATTTATCAAGCTCTATGAGAAAAGCAGGTTGCCCGGATATTGCCAATAAAAAGCCTCCGTTTTCAAGATTTGTAATGGAATGGCATTCACCCTTTTCTGTAACCGGATAATCCCAAATTATATTATGATCCAGATTAACCAGCCGGGCCCCTTGTTTATAGCTGAACGCAATGTTTCCGTCCGGCGACACAATCACACTGTTAGACTCCGCATTGAGCGGGAGTTCATGTATCCATTCTATCTGTCGGCTCTTTTTATCAACAATAGCAATGTTGTTCCATCCTGATCCGGCAATGATAACTTTGGGTGTAGTGCTACACCCAAAGAAGAACAAGATCAGTATGCTATAAACGAAAACCTGAATTTTCATATCCCGCATAAGATTAGTATGATTTCAAATCATTAAACATTTCCATGCCCTGATCCGGCGTCAGGCCATTATGTACAACTGCGTGAACAGCTCTGATCATAGCCTCCGGCGATTCACTTTGGAAAACATTACGGCCCATGTCGACGCCGGCTGCCCCTTCGTTAATTGCCTTGTAACATAATTCAAGCGCCTCTTTTTCCGGTAATTTTTTTCCTCCTGCAATAACGATTGGCACCGGACAAGCAGCTACTACATTTTCAAAACCGTCGCAATAATATGTTTTTACGATATTTGCCCCGTTTTCAGCACATATGCGAGAAGCTAACCCGAAGTAGCGTGCATCCCGGGCCATCTCTTTGCCAACAGCCGTAACACCCATTACCGGAATTCCGTAACGGGCGCCCGCATCTACGGTTCGATACAGGTTGGCCACAGTCTTCGCTTCTGTTTCCTTATCGCCAATCGCCAACATGACAGCCATGGCCGACACATTCATTCGTATGGCATCTTCAATATCAATAACGATGTTATCATTCAGTTCGGTTAAAATGGAAGTACCCGCATCAGCCCGCAGACAAACCGGTTTGTTATAAACGGGAGGGATAGAAGAACGCAGAATCCCGCGGGTGCACATGATGCAGTCTGAATATTCAATCAGCGGAACAATATTCAGATCGATACGTTCGAGTCCCGATGTCGGCCCCATGATGAAGCCATGATCGAAAGCCAGCATCACGGTTTTTCCGGTTTCCGGATTGAAAATACGCGACAAACGGTCTTTCACGCCCCATGAAAGATTTTGTGCTCCTTTAATATGAAATGATTGGTCTTTAACAGGCGTATCGGTAGAGAAGCGATTCCCTTCTCTTAAATCATCTAAATCTGCCATTGTATTTTATCTGTTTTATTGATTGTGATTATAATTACAGGGCCTTAGCAAAGGCTTCGAACATACATGCCCATGAAGTTGCTCCCGAGTCGGGAAATCCGATAGAGCGTTCGCCATAGTTTCGCGCACGGCCAAAATTAGCTTTCATGTCAACCGTGGCCAGCGCACCCTGATGGGCAGCGGCGGCAGCTTCTTGCATCAACGTCCGGATATCTTCACTCTGAGAGAGCGAAAGAGCATTTACAGCCGGTACCAGGGCATCCATCATCGTCTTGTCTCCCGGTTGGGCTTTGGTTTGCTTGCGTACACCTTCCAGGCCTCCGTTAAACATCTCTTTCAACTGAGAGATATTTAGTTCGGAGCCCGCTGCATGATCGCTCATGCCAAGAAGAAAACCTCCTATCAATGTACTTGTTGACCCGCTTGTTTGTAGCATTACGTTGAATCCGGCATCGTTGAGCAGTTGTTTATAATCAGTGCTGTCGTCTAATTTTTCGACAACCGAGCTCAAGGCTTGTACAATCGCTGTGCCGTGATCACCGTCGCCGATTACGGCATCAAGTTGTGAAAATTCGTCTTCTCTCTCTTTAATGGACGAAAAAGCCTGACGGATCATGTCTTTGAATTTATCAATGGTAAGCGTTGTCATCATATTATTTTCCGATATTAATCCAATAAGGAGCATTCGACATTTTGTTTTTTAGCAGGTCGATATGGTCATCGTCCAGTTTTGCTATAATCATTTGGAATCCATGTTGTTCTTGCACAGTCAGTAGTTCATCGATACGGCCGAATACCACATCGCAACCTTTTTCTTCCAGTAAAAGGGCTGCTTTCCGGTATATGATGCTCATTTCCATTAAGGTTGTAGCTCCGGTACCATTGATAATCAGAAGTACTTTATCTCCTGCTTTCAGCCAAAGCTTCCGTGAAAGGAGTTCTACCATTTTCTCTGCCGTATCATCAGCCGAGACCAGTCTTTGCAAACCGCCGCCCCCTTCGCCGTGTTGTCCCATGCCGATCTCCATCTCGCCATCTTGCAAATCTGAGATAACGGCATTATTCTGCGGATGAGTACATCTGCCCATCGCTACACCCAGCGTTGCGACCTCTTTGTTGAAGCGTTCCCCTATTTCAAATATCTCATCCAGTGTTTTTCCTTCTTCGGCAGCCGCACCCACGATTTTATATAGCGGAATACATCCTGCTAATCCGCGGCGGTCTTCATCTTTGGCATCCAGTCCGGCGCTGATATCATCATGCGTAATAAGCATCTTTACTTTGATGCCCGACCGTTCTGCCAGCTGAACAGCCATATTGGCGCTCATCAAATCGCCCGAGTGATTTAATACAACCAAAAGAATGCCGGCTTCCCGCTTAAAGGATTGTAGCGCCTGAAATAATCTTTGGGCGCCCGGCGCTGCGAAAATATCTCCGACCACCGAACAGTCTAACATGCCCTCGCCGACAAAGCCGCTTAATGCCGGTTCATGCCCGGCGCCTCCTAAGGAAATAATCGCAACCTTATTTTCATCTTTCGCCCGGGTACGGACAACAATGTTTTCGCCGGATAATCGAACCTGGTCTTTATAGGCCATTACATATCCTTCTAATAATTCTTTGGTAATATGATTGGTATCGTTTATGAATTTTGTTTTCATTTGTATATCTTTTATTTTTTAAATTAAGGTTAAATGCGCCATTTATATACCCTTTGTCAGGTATCTCAGCTTTAGGTGAGTTATGGCGATTTCATTGGTATGTGTCTGTTTTAAATGGACTCAGTATTTCTTATCTGTTAAAGTACATCAGCTCAACCGGAAGACCCTCTTCTTCAATAAAAGCAATGGTCAGATTCTCACCTCCGGGCATCGGTTCTACTAAAACATTAGCTCCTGCAAGGGCCTTCTGCATGTCTTCAACTTCGTAGGCAATGTGGGGATGCGTCTGAATCAGTTCCGGCATCCATGACCCTTTTTCAAAGCGTAGAAACTCAATTTTGTTTTTACTGTTTGAATAATCTGTCAGCCAGACTTTCAAATCTTCAACAAAGAATTCTTCTTTCTGCGGCGAGTTTGTAGGAACGCCGAAATGATTGATTTTTCTCATGGTAATCTGATTTTATCTTCGGTGAATTATGGGTTCAGAATATCTGTAAATACGACTCCCGGATTTGTAAAACGCAGGCCGTTGCCGTCATGATAGGTTCCGTATTCTGTAACGATCACTCCGTTGTCTCCACCCCTTAAAAAGTGAGGTACTTCCAGCTCATTTAACGTAGCAATATCTCCTTCATGTAATTTGGTGAAATTTGTGGCTGTGATATATCCGTCCTGACTTTTTGGATGTTTCGGAGCTCCGGGTGTCGTTTCTCCCATCCCGAAATTGTAACACCAACCGTTTCTTACCTGCCAACTTTCCATTTTTGCCGGGAATTCGGTTGGTAAATGACGATGTTCGGTAATCATTTGGTCAGGAAGCAGATAAATCTCATGACCGAAATATTTGTATTCAGGATTATTAATCCAGAATACGCCAGCCATGCCTACATGTTCAAGATCTCCCAGATTAAAGTCTGTGATAAATAAATTTTTCTTTAGAAAATCCGTATAAGGAACTCCATAATAATCCAGCATATCCAGATAAGCCGCTTTGGCTACTTCCGCTTGTAACTGACCGTCTTTATAAAAATCGGCGTTCGTGTATTTTTTCTGATAAGGGGCTTTTCGATCCATTGTCTTTTCATTTGTGCAAGCAGTCTCATTCTTTCCTGTATTGCAATCACAACTGTTGAGCATACTCATTGTTATTCCTCCTAAAATGATTAAAGTTTTTGTGTTCATATCGTATGTTTTTAATTTTGATTCAGACTATCGATTCTCTATTGATATCTATTTTGGGCGATACCTTCAATTTCAACCAGTAATTCCGTCCTGCAGATATCCGCTTTCACATAGAGGGCCGGGACGGAAGGCCAGTAAGATTCTACTTTCCGATGTATTTCAGGGTAATCCTTCGGGTCTTTGATATATACCCGAATCGTATCTAACTTTCCGTGATTTGTTGCCGGCATTCCTGTTTTTCGGATATTATTTATAGAAATAAGATGTTCTATATTTTCAATAGTTAACTCGGTTTGCTGTGCCCCGTCCATCTCCTCAAGGCTTAGCTCTCCACGAATTGCAGCCGTACCCGAAATAAAACAGGTATATCCGGTTGGCGTACTTACTGCTTTTGCCCGTTCAAATTTAGGAGTGCTTTTCTCTTTCAATATCCGGTCTTCTTTTCCCAATAAAACATCCTGCGAATAGCTGTGAGCCGCAATTTGCCGTGGGTTGTCAATCGGATAAATGTTTGTATAATTATTTTTTGCTTGTATGGCAATGAGTTCTACGATGATTCCGCCATATTCCATCCCAATACCGGTAGCAGCGGGATAACCGCCTTCCGACCATTCTGTATTACCGTAAAAAACTGATCTGGCATCATTTAAAGCCTGATAGTTTTGTATTCCGTCCTTAAAACCCGTAATGTTTTCTATATAATTCCATTGTCTGACAATATCACGGATATTAAAATTTTCAGTAGAGAGGATCGCTTCAATCTCTTCAAAAATCTTTTTGCTTTGAGTTCCGGCGGTACTGATCGAATCACCTTTCCGGACTCCTTCTGTCAACAGTATTTTTTTATCTTTATCTTCAAGTAAGATGTAACGGATATCATTCATCTGTTTAAAGACAGGGCGGATTTTCGAAAATTCCTCCAGCTGATAATGTACTTCTGCGGCCAGTCTTTTGCTTCCTAATACCGGCTGTGTTATGTAGGTAAGCAGGGGATGCTCTTCACCCCATATCCGGATTAGACGTTGTTTTAACGAAGCTAATTCCTGCTCATAGTTTTGCTCCTCTGTTTCGCCGAAAAATACGAGGCGCATGATCCGCTCTTTCTGTTTTAACTGAATAAGGATATCATCAGCTTGTTTTTCAAAGGAAAGAGCATCACTGGTGTAAAAGACGGGTATGTTTGTCGCTGGATTAAGATTCATAAAAAATGGTTCAGATTAAAGGGAGTTTACATATTCAGCTAATTCGTCAATCTCTTTTTTAGATATTTTCTGATTAATGCCGTGTTTGTATTTTTCAAAAACATCCTGAATGGTGGCGGCTCGCCCGTCAAAAAGATAAGGAGCCGTACGCCAAACTTCTATTAAAGTGGGGGTGTCCCAACCTTTCTCGAATTCAATATTTTCTCCGATCCGATACATTCTTTGATCGGTAAAATAAGGGCCGCTATGACATTGACTGCAGTTGTGTTTTTCGAAGATTTGTCTTCCACGTTGAGCTTTTTCACTTAGTTTCCCATTTACAAGATAGGGACTGACTACCGGTTGCAGAGCCTTGAGGTATTCATCGACGCAGTTTGCCATCTCTTCGGGGCATTCGGTAAACTGGATATGGGTAAATCCTTTTCTTACGGCAATTTCGGCTTTTTCCCGGATGCCGGAAATCATCGAAGGAGCTGTCTGATGAGAGTAAAGCATACTTTTACAGTTTTTCGGATTGCCAATTCCGTCATTCAGTAAATCCCAGTTCATACCATCTGTCCTGGCATCGCCGGGATGGCATCCGTTGCAAGACTGCCAGTTTTGGAAACAATGATCTGCATCGTTAAAATACTTTTCTCCTTTATCCCGGTCGCTCTCCTGCCGATTCTGTACAAGAGAAATTGCAGTAACCGCTCCGGTTGACAGTAATACCTTATTCAAGTCGTCGGAGAAATAAGTGGGCACAATTACTTCATTGTTGTTATCGATAATAAATTTGCGCGGTCCGTTACCGACCAGGGGAATTCGTTTGCGGAATTTGCTATTATATACAAATCGTAAATCATATGCAAGTTCGCTTTTAGGAGTATATTCTTCAAACTTCCGAATGAATTCAGGATAGTCGATAATACTCAGTTCATGTGTGCCGGAATGTGAAATCACCATGTGTTCAGGGGTACAATGAATGTCCCAGATACCGGCTGCCCCTCTTTCGGGATCATCCATGAGTACAGTTCCCAGATGTGATAAAGCAGAAGCATCAAGGATACTTACTCCGCTGGTATTCATCCAGCCTTGTTGTAGTTGATTCGTAGGAACCTGGAAACGCCCGAGGTTGTGGGTAACAAATACGTATTTGCCGTCGGCACTCATGCAGATGCCCCGTAAAGCGTTACTGCCATTATATAACTGGATATCTTTTATTTTTTTGAAAGAAGAAAGACTGATTACAGATATGCAGGCAGCCACCGTATCGAGGTCAGCTCTTTGAGCCGGTAAAAAGTTTGTTACGAAAAGATATTTCCCTTTTGAATCGATTACAGCCCCTTTGGGTTCCCGAAGTACCTTCACTTCTCTTGAAATCTGGCCGTTCTTTAAATTTATTTCCTGTACGTTGTTGCTAAACTGATTTAAAACGTACAGTTTACTCTGATCAGAATTTAATAAGGGCGAATTTGTACCACTTCCGGTAGAGATTTTTTTTTCTATTTCGCCTGTTTGCTGATTCATAATCAGAACCTCTCCTTGTTTATCAAAAGTTGTGATATAGAACTTATTATTCCCTTGTGTGATTCCGGTTGGCGTTTGACTTATCGTGTATTCTGAAATAATATTTTTAAAATCGGGTGTATAAACAGAAATTCGCTTAGCCGACTTTTCTGTGCAAACAACCTGATTGTCGGCTGTCAGACATAAATCGGTTATAAATAGCGGGTCATGTTGGCGTAGAAAAGGTTGTGCCTGTATCTTCTGTGAAAAAGAGAGACCAGAACCGAATATCAAGATAAATTGAATAATGAAATGTTTCATTTGTATATCTTCTAATTTTAAACATTAAGGTCAAATGCGCCATTAATATACCTTTTGTGGGTATCTGGACTTAAGGTGAATTATGGCGATTTCATATAATTATCCTTGTAATATTGTGTTTTTGCAAAAAGAGAAACAGATTTAAGACTTTTGTTTCCATATATGGAATTGTTTTTCATATATGGAAACAAAAGTAAATATATATTTTTGTTTTGCAATAGTGATAATTATATAAATTTGCCTCTCTTAATTAAATTATTGAAATAGAGGTATTCTTGTAATTACGATTATACCCTAAATAATTGAGTAGTTTTTGAACAGATATATGGGATACGCATAATTTGCGTTTGAGAGTATATTTTAATGCTTATAATGAAATGAAAAATAACGAATCCAATACCTCTTCAGATCTGTCTGTTGAAGAAAATGAACCTAACTATAAAGTGCCGAATCTGGAAAAAGGACTGGCTGTATTAGAGTTGCTTTCCATACAACCTCAGGGTATGACCTTGCAGGAAATAAAAAATATATTAGATATCTCTCAAACTACGGGGTATCGTATTCTGAACACGTTGGTCCGGCATGGTTATTTATTATATGATGATCATTCAAAAACATACTGGTTATCCCAAAAGATGCTTACTATTGGTTTTGGATCGCTGAAAGAACATAATTTGATGGATTTGGTCTTGCCTAAGATGAGAGAGCTTCGTGATGAAATAGAGGAATCTGTTTTTTTCGGAGTATTAAGTAATGATCATATTATCGTACTCGAAAAAAGTATAGGTACGCATGCTTTTTGTTTTTATCTGCAACCAGGCAAAGAAGCAGCCCTTCATTGCTCTGCCCCCGGAAAAGCGATACTGGCAATGTTGCCCGAAGATCTGAAAAACAGTTATTTGTCGCGGTTGGAATTCAAAATACATAATAAGAATACCATTGCAGATCGTGCCAGTTTCGAAAAAGAACTTGAAATTGTAAAGAAAAGAGGATATGCGCTTGATTTGGAAGAAGAGTTGATCGGTGTTATTTGTATCGGTGCTCCGATTCTTAATTATGCCGGTATGCCGTGCGGTTGTTTATGGACATCCGGTCCGAAAGATCGCCTAAAAGCCCGTACGATAGAGCGTTTTGGCAAACGGTTTGTAGAAGTTACACAGGAAATATCACGCGAGTTGGGTTTCCGGATAAAATAAAGCGTATCTGTCCAGATATTGTTTTTGTTTAAGGAACCCGATAGCCAAAGAACCTCCGAAAAATTGAATAGGGCGATTTTCGGAGGTTCTTTGGCTATTTTGGTATATTTACATTACATAAATATTATATATTAGTACCCTGAATATCGATACTCCCCTTGGCGTGGCTCATGCTGCAGACCCTGAAATCGCCATAACTCACCTAAAACTGAGACTCTCATTTTTAAGACTGGAGTAACGCTATAATATTCCAGACAATTAGATTAAAATCAGATGAAAGGTATCCCGAAAATTATTTCCGGGGTGCCTTTTTTCGCGCATCGTACGTGATCCTTTCGCGTACCGTACGGAGTTCCTTTGTACACCGTACGGTGTATTGAAGAACTCCGTACGGTGTGTGCAAAAACGACAGAAAAAAATCCAAAGATAGGTCTGAGGAGTTCATTTTATATAAAACGTCTGTTTATATTGATCAAATGTAAAGGTTTAGTAATTCATTTTGAGTGCAATACGAAATTTTTAAGAAGAAAATGTACCTAAAAGAAAATTTTTTATTGTAAAATGGTCACAAAAGGTAATAAATAACGTCTTCTCCATAAAAGCAATCCGTAAGTGATTGAGAATAATGCCTATAAATTTAGTATCATGAAAAAACTATTACTGTTAACCTTTTGCAGTTTATCAACTGCAATGTTGAGTGCGCAACCTCAACCAAAAGGAGAATGGAACTTCAACGACCGTTTTTCTCCTTTAAAGGCGACGATTGGAGAAAACCTTAAAATGTTTCCCGAAGATTCTGAGGGGGTAAAAGTAGAGTCGGGGCCCGATGGTAAACCGCGCGAGGCCATTTCTGTCGCAATCGGAACTCATCTGGAGATGGACTTAAGTAAAATACAACCCAATGGTGGCGGAAAAAAGATTAACCAATGGACATTGGTTTTCGATGTGATGCGCCCTTTTTCTCTGGAGGGAAAAGGAACCGGCGGTAACTGTACTTTATTTGATACAAACAATACAACGAAAGACGGCTCACCTCATTTGGATGCTGATTTTCAATTGCATGGTGCCGGAAAATTAAATGTGAATTTTCCGGGTTTGTCTGGGTGGTCGACTCATGTCATGTTCTCCAGGGGAGAATGGCATAAACTGGCTATAACAGTGGATTGTGGAAAGAAGTTTCTTGCTTATTTGGATGGCGATTCTTGTTATATCCCTAATTCATATTATGAAAATGCCATAAAAGATTCTCTGGATGGCTTTTTTGCACTACAAAATACTTTGCGATTGGCTTATGACGATAATGGACAAGACGGATTGATTCATTTTGGAAAAGTCCAGTTTTTCGATCGTGTATTATCCGGTACGGAGATCGCCGAGATGGGCGGATACAAACCGCAGATAATGACTAAAGAGGAATTATTACAAAGTGCAAAAGGTATGTGGACATTTGATGACCCGGATAATTTGCTGAAAGCCTCTGTCGGAAAGGATCTACTTCCATTATCTGCAAATCCGGATGAAGATCCGTCATTCATAAAGATTGATCGGGGAGCGTCGGGTGATGGTGCTATTCTGGTAAAAAATAAAACATATTTGCAGGCTGATCTGAGTGATATTCCGGCAAATGGAATGGAAGGGGCCGAAAAGATCAATAATTATACACTTATGTTCGATGTGAAACGTCCGGAAACAGCTTTGGGCAAAGATATTTCGTTGTATGATTCAGGAACTGAAAATCCGAAGATTCAAACAGACGAACATGAAGTGCGTATCGGAGCGGACGGTAATTTCGGGTGCTCTACTCATGGATGGAGTGTTTATAAGCGATTCTATTCCGGTCGTTATTATCGGGTTGTTTTATCTTTCGCTTCAGATTCACATGCATCTTATTTCCTGGATGGGGAATGGGTGAAATCAGGGAATACAGTAGGAAGTCCGACTTATCATGAAGGAAGTACATTGACCGACCGGCGTTTCTCCTTAAATCACATTATTAACTTTTTCCGGGATAAGAAAAACAGCAAAGGCGTATATGAGGACGCGGATGTAGAGATTACTAATCTGGTTTTCTGGGATCGTAGTTTGATTCCGTCTGAGATCGCTTTGTTGGGAGCTTGCGATGCCGTATATAATGAAGAGTTGCCTGATCCGGTAGGTTTCTGGGAATTCAACGCTGAAAACTTTTTAAAAGCCACCATCGGTAGAGACCTCCAAATCCAGAAGCGCGGGGATGCTGTAGAGGGTATTTTTCCGCCTGTAGAATCAGGGGCAGATGAAGCCACAGAAGGAAACGGGATTGCAGATGGAGCCCGGCTAATCGGGCCAAATAACCATTATGTAGTACATCATAATATCTTACCACAGAGTGGCGAGACGAAAGTAAATGATTATACGTTGGTTTTTGATGTGTCTTTTCCGGATGTGTCAGATAAAAAAATGGTTCCGTTATATCAGCCGATTCTTGCAAATAATCAAAAGAGTGCAATTTATAAAGGAGGAACCAATGATCTTGGGGGAGATCAGGTTGGCTGGTCAAAAATGAGGCTTTGTTATGAGCCGAACGAGTGGTATCGAATTTCTGTAGCAGTAAAAGGCGGCGAATGTGTGAAATTGTATGTGAATGGTGGTTTGGAGTGTTTTAAATACGACCTGGATAAAAATATCCGTTGGGGACGTGACAGTCTTTGTATGCTGGACCCTCAATTTTATTTGTTCGGGTCGGACGAGAGTGCGTCTGATTACCCGGTTAAAGTAAGCGCCGTACGATTGTATGATCGCGTGTTGAACGAAAACCAGCTACTTACATTAGGGAAGGTTCCGGTAATAAGCACACCAACATCCGTCGACAAGACGATTTCAGAATCCGGTTCGAAGGTGTCTGTTGATAATGCGGCTCGTCAGATCCATATTCGTAGCGAAAAGACGAAAATAACAATTTGGAATTCGGCCGGCCAACTTATACATCAAGACCGGATGAAGGAAGAATATATCTGGAGTTATAGTGAACAGGCAACGGGTATATATCTGATAGACCTTCAGGCAGATGGAAAGAAAGAGCGGATCAAAGTGATTCTTGAATAATATCACATTAATAAATTATTATAATGAACTCCGGTACAGGCCTGTATCCTAAATCAGGCCTGAGGAGTTCAATTCTCTATTTTCATGCTTTTTTGAAGTAAATAAATTCTATGGGCTCTCTTCGAAAGTTGTCCATATAGGAGTTTCCTTTCCTGAAATCTAATATTTTTTCTTATGAATTTATCGAAAGTATTCGTCTGGCTTTCATTGGCTCTTTTTCTCCCATTCTCAGAAGCGATCGCTGTTGATAGTAAGCTGCCTTCTGTTGTCAGCCAGGCGCAAACCAGTCGCACA
>JAVWBH010000021.1:13504-16440 GCA_036649595.1 Bacteroidales bacterium | reverse complement strand
AAATTTTTAATCTCGGAAATGAGAGCCTCGACGCTCCTTTCGATTTAATAGCCTTACCCTTATGCGTATAATTAGTGGAATATACAGACGTCGCCGTTTTGATGTACCTAAAAACATCAAAGCCCGTCCGACGACTGACTTTGCAAGAGAGAACCTCTTCAATGTACTTAATAACATCATCGATTTCGAAGACATGAAAGCTCTTGACTTGTTTGCAGGTACGGGTGCGATCAGCTTTGAACTTCTTTCGCGTGGTGCAGGCAGAGTGGTGAGTGTTGAGAAACATGGCACCCAGTACGATTTTATCCGTAAAGTGGCGAAAGAACTGAAAGATGATAATATTGTCCCGATCAAAGGAGACGTATTCAAGTTTATCGCTTCTTCGCGTGAAAAATTCGATTTTATTTTTGCCGATCCGCCATACGACTTACCGGAACTGGAGAAAATTCCGGAACTGATCTTCAAAGCGGGACTATTAAAAGAAGACGGATTATTTATTTTGGAACACTCCAAAAACAATGATTTTTCCGACATGCCGGAATTTGATGAACTTCGTACCTACGGCAGTGTAAACTTCAGTTTTTTCACCTTGAAAAATACCGGAGAAGAAACAGCAGCCGAAGATACGGCAGAAACGACTGAAAATAATATCGTCGAATAAATACGATTATAACATCGGGCTAAACAGTCGGATAATCGATTCGAAAGCTTTTTGGCGCAGCGGTCTGTTGCGCCATTCTCTTAATGTGATGCGCCGGCAGTCCTGCTGGTCATGCAGGAATATATTCTTCATTTGCTTTGTTATTTTCTTATCGTAGATAAAAGCATTTGCTTCAAAATTATGCTCAAAACTACGAAAATCCATATTGGCAGATCCGATCGTACAATATTCGTCATCAATGGCAACCATCTTGGCATGCAGGAAACCGGGCTGATAGAAATAAACC
This sequence comes from Bacteroidales bacterium, assembly GCA_036649595.1. GTDB lineage: Bacteria > Bacteroidota > Bacteroidia > Bacteroidales > JAUNSR01 > JAUNSR01. Next base: position 15,493 of record JAVWBH010000021.1, on the reverse strand, counting down.
TTTACACCCGCTTTCAACATCGAGCGGATATATGAAAAACTGCCGATCTGTACCAGACGGGCATCCGACCGCACCGGTAACATCAACCTTACATCGACATTCGATAAAGCCGCCGCTTGAAGCGCCAGCAGTAAAGCCTCAGTAGGTAAGAAATAAGGAGTCTGGATATACACATACCGCTTCGCCATTGAGATAGCCTTGAAAATGGCCAGCATGATCTCTTTCCACTCACCGATAGGTCCGCTGGTAACGATCTGCATCGATATTTCGCCCATATTCTTCGATTGCGGATAATAATGCACATCACGCAACAATTGTTTATCCGTAAAATACCAGTCTACAGAAAAGGCTGTTTGCAATCCCTGCACCGCAGGCCCTTCAATCAAGATCTGCGTATCGCGCCATTTACCCCACGACAAGCCGTCTTTATAACGGTCGGCAATATTCATACCTCCTATATAGCCCACCAAACCGTCGATCACCACGATTTTACGGTGATTCCGATAGTTTATCTTATTTGCAAAAGCCGGAAAACGAACTTCTAAAAATGCGCTTACCTGAATACCGGCCTGACGCATCTCTTCGTAAAAATGGTTTTTTACGCTCCACGACCCCACATCGTCGTAAATCACACGTACTTCAAGCCCTTGGCGGCATTTCTCTATCAACAGGTCTTTCAGCTTGTTTCCTAACGTATCATCCTGGAAAATATAAAATTCAATATGAATAAACGAACGGGCTTTTTCGAGTTCGGCAAACATCGAATCGAAAAAAAGAGAACCCTCCGTATAGATTTCAACTCGATTTCCGGAATACAACTTCGCCTGATTGACATTATACAACAAGGCCACCTCCAGCTCGGAAGCTACCGGTAAATCAAGCAAACGGGGGTTTGTTTGGTGAGTAAAAGAATATTGATTTATTTTTTTCAGACTCTTGCGCGAAATCATGCGCTGTTTGCGGAAATCACGCCCCAGGAAAATATAGAATATGAGTCCGCCGATAGGGAAAAACAGGAGAACAACAATCCAGGCGATCGATTTCAAGGGATTTCGGTTTTCTGAAATAACAACTGTTACCGTACCCAAAATGGTTATCATATAAATGATAATCATCAAATAATAAATCCAGTCTGTTATCTCTAAACCATCCATGTAATTTTAGAATTTAGAATCCGAAAGGCTAATATATAGAAAGTTAATCATATAATCACTATCCGGAGTCCTATTTAAACAGACCTTAGAAAGAATGGCGCGTGCGGACACCTCCCGATTCGCCCCGGCCCCCTTTCCGGTTGTTTCCTTTTCCGCTGCCGCTTTCAACGCGCGCTCCGCCCCCTTTTCCCATCGTATTGAAACGATAGGAAAAGCCGATTATAAAATAATCAGTCAATAAGTTAGACTCAACATCCTCGATGTAGTTGGCTGTGATACGCCGGGATAATGTAGACCGCTGATGCAATAAATCATATGCCCGCAAAAATGCGGTAGCCTGCTTATTTTTCAGGAATTCCAGATTAGCCTGTACATTCCACAACCATTCGTTGCGCGCCATGGATGCGGCATATCCTTCATTTCCCCGATAGGTAAAATCAGATCCTACCGTTATGTTCCAGGGGCAATACACCAACAGATTGAATGTGCCGCCAAAGTTCATTACAGACTGATCTTTCTTAGATGCTACCGTATTGGTGGTCTGCGAAAAGGAGTAATCACCGCGTATTCCGGCATCGAATAGTTCCGAACTATAGCGGAATCCCAGATTTTCGCGGATATTATAAGTACGGGCTTTATTCTTCTTTCCATCTGTAAAACCGATCTGCTGATTGTATCCCACACGCGCATGATTGTTAAACTGGAAACGCTTGTTCCGCAATGGCGTATTAAACATATTCATTGCTTCAATATTCCATACACCGTTTACATTGACAGGTTTTGTAGTCTGCACACCGGTCTCCTCGTTATAAGTGGTCTGATTCACAATACTGTT
>JAVWBH010000021.1:0-13494 GCA_036649595.1 Bacteroidales bacterium | reverse complement strand
CCATGATCGCAGCCTGTACCGAACGTTGCTTTTCGGGGATATATTTATTATACCTGACATTATAGTTGTTTTGATAGCTGGGATTCAGGTCGAGATTCCCCTCCCGTATATTCAACGGATTCGTAATGTTTTTAGAAGGTTGCAATTGATTAATACTGGGTTGCTGCGTACGCCCGCGGTATTGTATCCGCATATTATGATGTTTACTCCATAAATACGTAAACTCCCCTGTTGGTCCGAGGTTAAATACCGACCGGCTGAACGAACGGTCGTCATCAAAGAAATTGATGGATTTGGTATAAGAGGGGTCCATGTTTAACCCGATTATATAATTGTACTTCTTACGGATCGTACGGATACTCAGGGTGATGTTCTGAGCCAGAAATATATTTTCAAAACGGTCACTATAAATAGAATCAAAATCAGTATTATAACGATCTTCCTCCTCCAGCCAGTTATAAGAATAGCGATCAGATGTGGAACGGGTACGATTTATCGTATAGGCGGCCTGTAAAAACCGGTTATTCCCAAATGGCTCTACATAAGAAAGACGTATCCGGAAAGCCTGTTTATCGCCATGTTCGGTTTGTTTTTGATTAACAGACGTATCCCTTACGGCAGCCGGATTTACCCGCTCATCCCCGTATTGGGTAAAAGAATTCTGATAAGAAGTGCCATTGTTCATATTCCCGCTCCAGCCCAAAGACAGACTGGCACGCCGTCCCTTCTTGCGCGCGGATCCGCGAGAAACAGATAGTCGGGCGGAATAATTGAGGCCGTCCATTTCTGTTTCTTTACGGGTATTCCCTCTGTTAATATAGGTGCTGTCTTCCTTTTGCGTAGTAAAGTCACTCTGATTGGCCGAGTTACTCCGATTATACTGTACAGACGGCACAAATTCAATCCGGGTAAGAGAGTCGACACGCCATTTCAGGCGCAAATCCCCCCCTGCATTCCTGCTCTTATTCATTCCGCCAAACGTCTGATCATAAAACGTCGACCGGTCTGAAAGGAAATTCTCCCGCAGCGTCTTACGCTTTACATCCTGATCCGAACCCGACACCATCAAACTTCCGTTTACAGAGAACTTCTCTTCCTTTCCATGGCTAAAATTAGTACCTATATTGCCAGATGTAGTTTTCCCGCCGCTACGATCTCCCCCCATATTGGAGCCCGAATACATACTGCTACCCATGTCGGAGAAACCTGAATTATTCGTATTATTGACTCCTCCCAATAACGAATACTGATTATCATCGACAAAGCGATTTACCATACCATATCCTTCATACCGGCCTTTATTGCCGTAACCGCCGGACAGGTTCCCAAACCACCCTTTTTTCATTCCTTTCTTTATGGTCAGGTTAATGATTTTCTCATCTTCACCATCATCTACTCCCGTAAGGCGTGCTTCTTCCGACTTTCGGTCAATCACCTGTAGCTTGTGTAATATTTCGACATTGATATTTTTTAAAGCAACCGCTACGTCTTTTCCGAAAAACTCTTTTCCGTCTACCAGTATTTTCGAAATCACCTTTCCGCCGGCAGTAATATTACCGTCTGTGTCGATCTCCACACCCGGTAGCTTCTTTATCAAATCTTCCACCATCGAACTCGCCGGCAATTTATAAGAATCGGCATTATACTCTACCGTATCCTCCTTGAGGACAATTTCGGGAGCTTTCCCTTCCACAATCGCTTCACCCAATACAAGCGAATTTTCACCTATCTTAATATTCCCCAGGTTTATCTTCCCTCCTGCCGCCGGTAAAGACAAATCTTTATAATAAGTTTCGAAGCCTATAAAAGAAACACTGACCAAAAATTTACCCGCTTGCCTGACCGGGATTGAAAACCTTCCCTCCGCGACGGATACTGTACCTTTTACCAGAGCACTGTCCGGAAGAGATAAGAGCCGGATCGTTGCCTGTTCAAGAGGTTGTCCTGTTTCAGATTCTAATACAGTACCACTGATGATTGTTTCTTTTACAGATTGCGAAACTGACATAAAAGTGGCCATAAACAATCCTATGAACAACAGAAAAAGGTATTTCATTTATATATTATTTTATTTTTTAACACCAAAGTCAAATGCGCCATTTATATACCCTTTGTTGGGTAGCTCAACTTTGGGTGAAAAATGGCGATTTCATCTTATATTTTTAAGACGAGAGAATGAGTGGAAAAATTATTTGACCGTCAAAAATATAAAAAGTTTAACTTATAGCTCTTAAAAAGGGTATTTATACCTACTATTTTACGGTTTTTGATAATCTATCTGTTTCAATAACTGTTATAGGTACATAATCACTAAAATAAGAGGGGAATGTTGAAGAAATACTTTTTTTTAATTGCGCTTATTACCGCCTCTTTCTCAACCGGCAATGCGGCTGAAGATGAAGAAAAACATCCGGCCAAATTAACCATTGCGAAACCAACCGAAAAAGAGCGTTCTATCTTACTGTCAAACCGGCCGCACCTGTCGAATATACCGGATGTGGCACCAAGTTTCATTATAAAAGATACCCGAAGTAAGTTCATGATCACTTTCGGTGGTTTTATCAAACCCATTTTCGGCTGGGACATGGGAAATGTGATCGACGATATCAGTTTTATTCCCTCTAAAATGCCAGTTCCGGCATTACCCGGACATAAAACCGATTATTTCGCCAACCCGATGCACTCAGGACTCGACTTCCACATTATCGGCCTTCCCGGCTCGGAGCACCAGATTGGCGGTTATGTAAATATGATGTATAATGCACCTAAAGCAGGAGTACAGGTACATCATGTTTATATCACATACCGGGGATTTTTATTAGGCAAAACCTCATCTTTGTTTGTCGACGAAGAAGCTATTCCACATACAATCGATCCGCAAGGACCCAACGGGGCACTATCAGGACACTCAAACCGATTCTCTTTCGAAACGAATCTCGGAAAACATTTCCGCGCCGGGATCTCTGCCGAACTACCGGCATTCGATCAATACGGCGGAGCTTATGAAGGGCCTGACTATCCGGATCTCGACGGCATTCAATATTATGAGGATGCCTCACAACCTATTCCTGATATACCAGCATTCATCGAATATCAGGGAAAAGGGAGCAACAGAGTCCGAATATCCGGAATTATCCGGAATTTTTTCTACCGTGACCAACTTCGCCGCCAAACCAGATCGGTTACCGGCTGGGGAGTACAACTCAGTGGAAACCTATCCCCTGCCAAACCTTTGATTTTTTATTATGAAGCTGCCTATGGAGAAGGGATCGGCCATTATATACAAGACCTGTGCGATTTGCCTTTATCTTATTTGCCACAAGATAACCGCCCCGGAAAAATGCGTGCCACCCCGATGATGGGCTGGCTGGCGGGATTTAATTATCATTTTCCATGCAAACTGGTATTGGGATATACCTATAGCGAGGCACGGATATGGGATAGCAGCCTCTATTTCCCCGAATATAAATACGGACAATATATGGCTGCCAACCTGGTATACCCGATAAGAAGTTATTTCACATGCGGTATCGAATGGTTATGGGGAAGAAAAAAAGAATATTCCGGAACGTCAGCCCATATAAACAGAATACAGACAGCCGTAAAATTTTCTTTTTAATCTGTTTATCTTTTGCTTTTCAAAATCAACTCTTTCGCCTCAACAGGCTTGTCGGTTGTGATATAATCGATGTGCATATCGATAAACTGCTGCATAACCTCCGGCTTATTGACAGTCCAGACATTGGTTGACAAACCTGCCTGGTCACAGTATCCGCGGTAATCGGGATTGTTGTTATACACATTATAATGATAGTCGACACCGGTTAATCCGGATTCAGCGGCCTGCTGAGGCGTGACATTTTCGGTAAGCACGGCTACCTGCGCATCCGGCAATGCCCGGTGTAAACAGTCGCAAATATACTTGCTGAAAGAGATATACTCTGTCTGCTCTTCCATACCGAGTTCTTTCACCAAACGAACCACTTCGGCCACCGCTCTCTCTTCCTGGGCAACAGAAGGATGAGGTTTTATTTCGAGAATCAGTTTCAGGTCGGGATACTGCTTCCCTGCTTTCAGATAAGCTTCGAGGGTCGGCAATTTCTCTCCGTTCTTCAGCTTCTTATTTTTAAGTTTCCGAAAAGGTGTTTCAGTAATCACGATCCCGTCAATGGTATGATCATGGTTAACTACGGCAACCGAATCGCCGGTTATCAACACATCGAACTCCGAACCGTATACCCCCGCTTCGGCAGCTTTTTTCAAAGCGAATATCGAATTTTGAGCAGATCCAGGACAGTCCCAGTACCCGCGATGCGCAATTACTTTTGTTTCATGTACCAACGGTTTGACAACCGGATACAAGGCCTGCGCCATTCGTTGAAATCCAAGGTCTGTCAGGTGTATGCCGTCAACGGTTCCTTCCCGGTCTTCGCCGGTAAGGAATTTATTTTCTACATAATGAATACAGTGGGGATTCTCTGCATACAACTGATCGTATACGGCCCGATAAGCGGTATTTTTTGAAGGAAGATAGCGTTGCAGATGCATATCATATTTTTGCTGGGGAAAATAAGGACCTTCGACCATCACGACCGGCACATCCGGATGAGTCTGTCGGAGGTGGCGCAAAAAAGGAGCTGTTTTCTCTTCTACTTCAGTTAATGTACAATTAGGGATACAGTCAATAATGATACAAGAAGGATCTAACTGATCCATAGCCTGTGCGATTTCGATATCCAGACGTCCGTTTCCACTAAACCCCAGGTTTATCACCTCTTTATCAAGCATACGCGACAAGATATTGGTATAAGCCATTCCCGGTCGCGAAGCACAACCACCCTGCGTTATGCTGGTACCATACACGACGACCGGCTTACCGGCAGCCGGCGACTGGACTTTACCGGCAGTAATGGTGCTGTTTTTTCCGACACCGATCTGTAATGATTTGATTCCGTCATACAGCGGGAGGTAAATCATATATTCCCGTTCGGCCGGAACCATATTCTGCACAAACATCACCTGATTTGCCTTCCCGCGCGGCCGGGCAGTCATTACATAATGCCATTTGCCATCCTCCTCCAGGCAATAAAGATCAAGCCCTTTTATACCGGTAAATGCCATGTGATTCATCACACGATCCATTGTCAGTTCATATTTCGCGGCAATAAAATGAGAATCAGTACGAAAGCGAACGGCCATTCCGGAACTGTTTTTTGACAAATTCCATAATGGTTCGCGAATTTTGCCTTTCAGCCCGGCAGGTAAACGGTCATAAGGATCTTCGGTATCATGAAAACCTTTTCCGGTTAAACGATAGTTTAATGCATCGGTATATGCAATGGTGTCGTTCTTAATCGTATCCGCGGGTTGATTTGCTCTTAATAACTGAAAACTACACAGTAACAGAATAATAAAAAAGGCATAATGTTTCATGGGAATATCTGTTGTTTTAAATAAAAATGGTATTTTCGGAAAATTCTGCAAAAGCAAAAATAAGAATTTTATCTTCTTATCGTGTATTTGTTTTGGGATGCGATATAAAAAAAGCAATACATTTAAAGATCTCATTTAAACCTGCGATGACCATTCCATACAAAAAACAGTTTTTTATACTCGGACTCTCCGTGCTGATGATTTTCTTGTTCCGGGCAATACCGGCATGGAACAGTTTCTATGCCCAAACCTTCTATCCGCTTACAGCCCGTATATTAAACCGGATTTCCTCCCTCGTTCCATTTTCGATTTATGACATCTTCATCCTTATTGCTGTTACGGCACTGATTACGGGAATAATCACCCTGTTCTTGAAAACTTACCGGAAGAGGGCATTTTTTGCTCTTTTAGTCGGATTGGGCTGGATCTATGTGGCTTTTTATGTCTTGTGGGGAATAAATTATTTTGCTCCCGATTTTTCAACACGCAATGAGTTACGACAAGAATCTTTCGATCCGGTACAGTTCGGAGATTTCCTGGATGATTATGTGAAACAGTTGAACGGATCATACACTCCCGTCCAGATACACACATCCGCGCAAACCGATTCGCTTATTCACGAAGCATACCAAAAGATAAAAGATACCTATCTCTTTCCGGCACTTCCGGCATCAGGACATTCAAAGAAGATGCTCTTCGGAAAACTCTATGCCGCGATGGGCATCCGGGGGTATTACGGACCATTTTTTGCGGAAGCACATATAAATCCTTTGTTCTTGCCGCATGAACAGGCCGCCGTACAAGCACATGAGCTGGGTCATCTGGCCGGCATCACCTCCGAGGCTGAGGCAAATCTGTTTGCCTATCTTGTTACAACAGCCTCTTCCGATTCGGCTTTCCGTTTTAGCGGATATTATTCTATTCTGCCATATGTTTTACAAAATGCGCGGACAAATCTTTCGGAATCTGATTTCAGACAATTCGTCGCAAATATCGACCCGCAAATACGAGATCTTTATACACAGAGCCGCCAACATTGGCGAAACCTCTATTCCGACCGACTGGGTGCCGTTCAGGACTGGTTTTATGAAGCTTATCTGAAAGGGAATAATATCCCTTCGGGAACAGCAAACTATTCTGAAGTAATCGGATTGCTAATCGCAACAAGGCGAAAATATAATGAAAATTTATAAATATTTCAACAAACAATATTGGAAACAAGATTTCTAACGAATAACTTCGTACCCTATTTTTTAAATCATCACAATAATGAGAAACATTTTATTTTCGCTGCTTGTTTTAGGCTGTAGTTTTTCTGCCCGGGCATCTCGTGTGGATACAATTGCCATAAAAAGCAACTCTATGGACAAAATGGTAAAAATAGTTACTATCGTCCCGGATGTTGCCATGGAAGGGGCTCGCTGCCCGGTTGTTTATTTACTCCACGGATACAGTGGAAATCACCACACCTGGATCAATATTAAACCCGAATTGACAACAATCGCAGATCGCGAAGGCATTATCTTCATTTGTCCCAACGGAGAAAACAGTTGGTACTGGGACAGTCCGAAAAACCCGCAAGTGCGTTATGAAACATTTATATCCTCCGAATTAATTGATTTTGCCGATTCTACGCTACCAACCATTTCCGACCGGAAAGCACGGGCTATTACCGGGTTAAGCATGGGCGGCCACGGTGCTTTGTGGAATGCCATTCGCCATAAAAACATATTCGGAGCTGCCGGAAGCACCAGCGGAGGCGTTGATATCCGGCCATTCCCGAAAAACTGGCAAATGAAAGAACAACTCGGACCTCTCGAACAAAATAAGGAAGTATGGGATGCACATACGGTTATCAACCAGGTGAACACACTGAAGGACGGCGAACTGGCATTGATCATCGACTGCGGATCTGAGGATTTCTTTTTGGAAGTCAACAACAAGTTTCATGAACAATTGACAGAACGCAAAATTTCTCATGACTACCTGACTCGTCCGGGCGCACATAATCATGTTTATTGGAACAACTCGATCGATTATCAGATTCTCTTCTTCTCAAAATATTTCAATAATAAATAATCTCATTCCTCCAATCCGGATAGGCCGTAAAATAAATTCTTATGGCTTATCCGGATTGTCAGTTATACCGCTTTACTTCCCCTATCACCCCAAAAAGCAAAGAGTCTTACCAAGAGACTCAGCATAAATTTAGCAATTTGAACACCTGATCTGAATAACAAAACAGTCCTCTTTGTTTAATTTTAATCAAAAAAAAAAATCTACTTTTGCATCGAAATTTATTTATCTCCCCGATCGGATTATCCAGATTTTTTTATTGTCCTCGTATCCTAAAAATAAACTATGCATTCTTACCGCCGGCTCTTGCTAATTCTCTGTACGACATTCTATCTTTTTTCAATACAGACTACTGCTCAAACAAAAGATACTACCCGTCATAAAATTATTTTTACTGCAGACTGGGGATATCCCCCTTATGAGTTCATTAATGACCAAGGAAAGCCCGATGGTTTTAATATTGAAGTTATCGAGGCACTGATGGCTGAACTAAAGATGGATTATGAAATAAAAATGGTTCATTGGAGTGACGCCCTAAACCTCTTACAGCAAAATAAGGCAGATGCCATCAGCGGCATGGGTTATTCGGCCGAGCGGGCATCCCGTTTTAACTTCACGACGCCCCATAGTTATCTTTATCCGAGTTTAATTTATCGTAAAAGCAGTCATTTTAAACATATCGATGACTTAGCGGGTAAGAAAATCATCCTGCAAAAAAAGTCTCTTATCACAGAGAATTTTTACAATGCTTTTTTTGAGAATAATCCGGCGAAACCGGAACAAACCTTCTTTGTCGATAACCTGAGCAGTGCACTCGAATTACTGAATAACGGAAAATATGATGCCGCCGTCTGCAGTTATACCGCCACCCGGTATCTGATTGAAAAAAAACAATATAGCAATCTGAATGTTGCGCCGCTCAATACGAAACCGATAGAATACTGTATTGCAACTTCCTTAAAGAATAAGGCACTCGCAATCCAATTGAATCAAGGACTGGAACAGCTAAAGGCGAAAGGTATTTACAACAATATTTACAATAAATGGTTCGGCATATACGACGAGCCGTTGATTCCGGGATATCTGTTTTGGGTTATCGGGGGATTACTGGGGCTACTCTGTCTGACGGCACTGATCATCTTTTTAATCCGGAACCAGGTAAAGAAAGCAACCAATGAAGTAAATAAATTAAATAAGACACTGGGATTGGCTATTCTTTCGGGAGATATGGCTGTTTGGTACCTAGACATACAGAGTCTGCGATTTTATATTCTGCACGGACACTCTGTTTTACCACATCGGGCATCCTGCAACGATATCTATCATTATATGCCCCGCGAGGATATTGAAAAACATCAGAAGATGCTCAACGATATTATCTCAGGCAAAAAGCAAACAGACGAACAGGTTTTCAGATACCGCAACGAATCACAGGATGATTACCATTTTTATCAGGTGATCATGACCGGTGATTATGATAAAAACGGAAAACTGGTTCAGATTATCGGTACCGAAAAAAATGTAACGGCAAAATTTACAGAAGATGCCCAGATAACCAGCAAACGTAAAAGTCTGGATCTGGCAATGGAGTCGGCTAGTATTGGCGCGTGGATATACGACTGCAATACAAATAAATACGAAGTATTATACGGACTTCAACTGATCCGACCACAAACTGATCCGACCCGGATTCCGTGGCACATTCACCCGGACGACCAAAGCAAATACGATGCTTATCTGAAAAATTGCTTTGAAAATCAGGCAAGCCATAACGACTCCATCATTATTCGTATCGACCGGGGTGATAAGTACGCTTACTTTGAAAGCGCAATTGCCGCTGTTGAAAATAACAATGGTAAAATAACACACTATATCGGCTCGTTGAAAGACCTCACTGCCGTATATGAACTGAACGAAAAGATTCGTTATTTGTATGAAGAAAATCAAACGATCTTACAGAATCTGTCGGTAGGCGTAGCAATCTATGATAAAGCGGGAATGCTGCAATATATCAATCAGGCCTCTGCAACCTTGTTTGGCATTACGGATATTGAAGAATATCTAAAAACGCCCTCTTATTTTTATGATCACCCGCTTGTATCTTACAAATACAAAGAGAAATTCAGAAAAGGAGAAGAATATTCGGTTATTGTGAAATACAATCTGCCGCAGAATGCACACGAAGCTACCGCCGTATCGGAAAAATGTGACGAGATATATCTGGAAATTAAGATGGGGATCGTACGTAACTCAAATGGAGAAATTGAAAAATATATTATCTTATTAAATGACATTACCCGGCAATATACCTATCAGGAGCAATTAAAAGAAAACAAAGAACTCTGGAAACGCCTTTACACAGAGAAGCAACATTACATTTCTGCCCTCAACATTGCGGTTAAGGGAACGGAATTAATAATTGGATATTACGACGCTATTCAAAAAGAACTATTTACACTGGTAGACGGAAAATTCGAAAAATCGGCGGCTACCTTTGAGCACCTGATCAGACGCATACACCCGGAAGAACAGGAACAATATCGTGAGGAACTAACCGGTTTATTAAACGGAACCATCGAATCGCAGGATAGTATTTACCGTCTGTTCAATCGCCAGACAAAAGAATTCGCTTATTTTGAAGTTCACACGACGGCGGTAAAGGATGAAAATGGAGAAGTGCAACAAATAATTGGAACCCAGCGCAATATAAATCATCACATCGAACACGAAGAAGAATTAAAAGCGTTTAAATACCAAGTGAAATTAGCGGTAAAGGCCAGTGAAATGATTCAGTGGGAATATAATTGTGCCACCAACCTGTTTAATGCAATTAATGATCCGCTGACAGATGGAAAAAATACCCTGACACCCGAAGAATATATCTCGACTGTTCATCCGGAAGATATGGAAATTCCGCAAAAGCATTTAAAGCAGATGCAGGATAAAAATATAAATGAATACAATATGGAGGTGCGGATGCAAATTCCGGGATACGAGGGGTGGAGATCTGTTAACGTCAGCGGGGCGGCTGTCAGAAACTATAATGGCGAAATTATAAAATATGTCGGTTTTCGCAGAGACAACACAAATTGGGTAAGTCTGAATCAACAGCTGAAAGGAGCCATCCGGGAGGCGGAAAACACCAGTGAATTATTGCGTAATATTATTCATGAAATCCCGTTGGGAATTTTCATCAAAGACATTGATGACGATTTCAGATACCTGATTATGAACCAACAACTAGCCGAGTTACAACACAGAAAAGCATCTGTAACCTTGGGCAAAACGGATTATGATATTTTTGACAAAGAGATTGCGGATATTTTCAGAAAAGATGATTTGGAAACAATCCGACAAGCCGGAAAACCTCATATCTGTAGTAAGTCTATCATTTTCGACGGACAGGAATATTTCTTTGAGACTACAGAAACAGTCTTTAAAACCGGCGATGGGCGGCAGTTGCTGATCGGGGCAGTTGCCGATATTTCGGAAAAAGAAAAAACCCGGATCGAACTCCAAAAGGCAAAAGAAACGGCAGAGCAGTCTGACCGGCTAAAGTCGGCTTTCTTAGCCAATATGAGTCATGAAATACGAACACCTCTGAATGCGATTGTCGGATTCTCTCAGTTAATCACAGAATCATGTGATGCAGAAGAGAAGGCGGAATTCACCCGGATTATCATGAACAACAACGATTTGTTGCTCAAACTGATAAATGATATCCTCGATTTGTCGAAAATCGAATCGGAAGTGGTCGGGCCAAAACTAAGAAAGATGGAATTGACCTCTGTGATGAAAGACATACATCTGTCTATGCAACCGCACATCCGCCGGAATGTAGAGTTTATCTGCCATACTCCGTACGAAGCGTGTTTCGTCATAGGCGACAAAGAACGGTTTACTCAGGTAATAACAAACTTCCTGACCAATGCGAATAAGTTTACAGAATCCGGTTATATCAAAATGGGATATGAATATGTAGATAAGGGAATACGATTCTATGTAGAAGATACCGGAATCGGTATTGAGGAAGAAAATATCCCAAAAGTATTCATGCGGTTTCAAAAACTGGATGATTTTACTCAAGGCACCGGTTTGGGTATGGCTATTTGCAAAGCCATTATGGATGCACGAAAAGGAAAGATAGGTGTCGAATCGAAGGTGGGCAGCGGCTCGACCTTCTGGGGATGGTTTCCGACAGAGATGGTCACCGATGCCGGATAATCTGTAAAACACTTTTTACAAATAAAGAAAACTATCTTACGGATCAGGATGTTACATATTAATAAGGAATTACTAATATGGAAAAACTTGAAAGCAAAAATATTCCGGTCCTTGAGATGAGCTGTGCCTCTTGCGCAGCCAATGTAGAAGAAGAGGTCCGTAAATTACCCGGGGTAAAAAAAGCCTCCGTAAATTTCGCATCCAATTCCTTACAAGTCGAGTTCGATCCCGAAGTAACAAACCTCAAAAAAATACAGGAGGCTGTCAGGGCGATCGGATACGATTTAATCATAGAAGAAAACAATGCCGCCGAAAAACAGGAGGCCTCCGAGCAACGGCATTATCAGGAGCTCAAAAAGAAGACGATCGGTGCATGGATTATCGCCATACCCCTCATGATTATGGGGATGTTCTTTATGCAGATCGAATGGTTAAAATGGGTAGAAATGATATTATGTCTGCCCTTCCTGTTCTATTTCGGCGAAAGCTTCTTTGTTAATTGCTGGAAACAGTTCAAACACCGGAAAGCCAATATGGATACGCTGGTTGCTTTAAGCACATCGATTGCGTTTCTGTTTAGTTTATTCAATACGGTATATCCGGAATTCTGGACACGGCAAGGGCTCGAAGCCCATGTATATTATGAAGCGGCCGCCGTTATCATCGCATTTGTATTACTCGGCAAACTACTGGAAGCCAGAGCAAAGAGCAACACTTCGAGTGCCATAAAAAAACTCATCGGTCTACAACCCAAAAGTGCGCGTATTATTGTTAACGGCGAAGAAAAAGAGGTTCCGATTTCCGCTATCAAACCAGGAGATCAAGTAGTTGTCAAGCCGGGAGAAAAAATCCCGGTAGACGGGATGGTACGCTCGGGATACTCTTTTGTTGACGAAAGCATGATTACCGGCGAACCTATTCCGGCAGAGAAAAAACAGGGTGAGCGGGTCATTGCCGGCACAATTAATCAAAAGGGCTCCTTTGTCATGGAGGCTACCGAAGTGGGAGCAGATACTTTGTTGGCAAGAATTATCCGCATGGTACAGGAAGCACAAGGCAGCAAGGCACCGGTACAACGAATCGTGGATAAGGTTGCCGGTATTTTCGTTCCGATCGTGATCGGATTGTCTATCCTGACATTTATCATCTGGATTGTATTCGGCGGTTTTGAGAATCTTTCGTATGCCATCCTGTCTGCGGTTTCGGTATTGGTTATTGCCTGTCCGTGTGCCCTTGGCCTCGCAACCCCTACCGCATTAATGGTCGGCATCGGAAAAGGAGCCGAACATCAGATCCTGATCAAAGACGCCGTGGCACTTGAAAAAATGAGAACGGTTAATTGCATCGTATTGGATAAAACAGGTACGCTGACCGAGGGGATGCCGCGCGTGACAGACATAGACTGGGTGGTACCTGAAAACCCGGAAGACAAGTCGATCTTACTGGCTTCCGAAATGAAATCAGAACATCCGCTGGCCGATGCAATTACAACCTATCTGGCAGCACAGGTACAACCTTATCCGATCGACAATTTTGAAAGTATCACCGGAAAAGGGATTCAGACCGCCATCAATGAAGACCTGTACTGGACTGGTAGCCGGGGATTGCTGGAAACCCACAAATGCCCAATTACCCCCGAACAAGATCTCCGGATACATGACTGGCAGGAGAAAGGCAAAAGCGTGGTCTTCTTCGGAAAAGACCGCAAGCTAATTGCAATCATCGCAATTGCCGATACATTGAAAAAGACTACCAAAGAAG
>JAVWBH010000020.1:16520-17063 GCA_036649595.1 Bacteroidales bacterium | reverse complement strand
AGAAGAAGAATGTCTCGACCGGATCGCTGAATCAATAAATATGGTCTTAGATCAGACGCATGAAGTGATAGCCGTGATCGAGAATACGGCAGGACAGGGTTCGAATATGGGATATAAGTTTGAACAATTAGCCTATATTATCGATCGGGTAAAAGATAAAACTCGTGTAGGGATTTGTCTGGATACGTGCCATACCTTTACTTCTGGTTATGATTTGGCATCTGAAGAAGGATATAATAAAACATTTGAAGAATTCGAACAGATTGTAGGATTCAAATATTTAAAAGGAATCCATCTGAATGATTCGAAAAAAGAGTGTGGTTCAAGAGTAGACAGACATGATTCAATCGGGAAAGGTTTATTAGGCATGGACTTCTTTGTTCGCTTCATGAATGATGCCCGTTTTGATAATATGCCTATTATTCTGGAAACACCCGACGACACCATTTGGAAAGAAGAGATAGAATTGCTTCGCTCTTTAGTAAAACCCGTACAAGAGGCTTAATTCATTTACATTAAAAAAGCTGTTGAATATTCTTCAAC